>JBEKVL010000758.1:0-3476 GCA_049514055.1 Tepidisphaeraceae bacterium
TGCCGGGGCTGGGCAAGGGTCAGTTGGCGATGGCCTATCGCAAGCCGGATCCCAAGGCGAAAGCTGCCGCGAAGCCGATCGCGCCGGCGCCAGGCGAGCCGCTGCTGCTGGTGTGTGCGCTGGGAATGCCGGCGAGCGACGATCCGGCGCTGCCGCTGATCCAGGCGAGCACGGAGAACGGCCCGGAAGACCGGCAGGGCAAAGCGCAGACGTATGACCGGCTCGCAATCAACACGCGGGCGAACGAATCGACGTTCCGGGTGCTGCTGATCCCGATCCGCTCCGGCGAGGCGCTGCCGCAAGTTACTTTCGATGCCGCTTCGGGAACCGCGAAGATTCAGTTCAAGGACCAGACGGACGAGATCACGTTCAATCCCGGCCCGGATCACCGCACCAAGGTCACCGTGTCGCGGGATGGCAAGGCAATTCTGGCGGGCAAGTAGGAGGCTACGATGAGACTGCGACTGTGCCTGGTGATGCTCTGGCTGATCCCGGGATCGGTCCACGCAATCACGTTTCGTGAATTGCTTCAGGATACGCCCAAGCCGAAAGAGATTACCTACAAGCAAGTTGGTGCGGACAGCATCAACTTGTATGTCTTCGCTCCGGACGACCTCAAGTCCTGCGACAAGCGCGCGGCCCTGGTGTGGATTCATGGCGGGGCCTGGGTCGGGGGCAACGCGGACGTCTTTTTTCTCCACGCCCATTACAGTGCCAGCCGCGGGGCGGTGGGCGTCAGCATCAACTACCGGCTGCTTGCGCCGCGGGGCTCAGCGATCAACGACTTCCTGATGGATTGCAAGTCGGCCATCCGCTACCTCCGTTCACATGCCGCGCAACTGGACATCGATCCGCAGAAGATCGTGGTGCTGGGCGACTCGGCCGGCGGCCATCTCGCGGCCGCACTGGGCACGGTTGAGGGCTTCGACGACTCGGCCGACGACCTGTCTGTGAGCGCCAAACCCAATGCCGTGGTGCTCTACAACCCCATCGTGGATATGACTGACGCCGCGTGGGTCAAGTTCGTCATTGCTGGAGCGGCGTTGGAAAAGTCGCCGCCGCCCGGGGCGCTCGTACCAATGCCGGCGCATCTGGAACTGGCCCGGCAATTGTCGCCGTTGTTTGCTGTCGGACCCAACCAGCCGCCGACGTTGCTCATGCACGGACTGGCCGACACGGTTGTGGTTCCCGAGCAGGCCAGGCGGTTCGAGGCCGCCATGAAACAGGCCGGCAATCGTTGCGATCTGGTGTTACTCGATGGCGCGCGACACGCCTTTGTGATTGCCGGGTACACCGCGTCCGAAGAGCGGGTGGTCAACACGATCCGCACAATCGATGCGTTCCTGGCCTCGCTCGGATTGCTCTCCGGTCAGCCGACGCTGCAAGTCGGCCAGGAGCCTGCGTGGCCGGAAAGAAAGACCGGCGGCACACCATCCACCCGGCCCGCCACTCGGGCTGCATCACTACCCAAGGCTGTTCAATGAACCCTATGCGAACGAATATGGCAGAGCTACCCGGCGAAATAGTCCGTTGGCTTTCCGAGCACAATTGCGCGATCCACGCGCGAATCAGCCAGAACGACCACGAACGCTACAACCTGCTCATCAACCAGACGCGGATCCCGCTGGCGGACGCGCCGTCGGAACAGGCGTTTCTCGGATCGACCTGGCTGGTCGCCGCCAAGGTCAACCTCGTCGCCGGGCAATCCGATGCGGCCGACTTCGCCATCACGTTCCGGTGCGCCGCCGGCAAACTGCCCTGCGGCAGCGTCTCGGTTGATCTCGATTTCTCCGCCTGGTCGGAGAAGAACTATGTGTTGCTGCCATCGGCCGCGTACAACGGCAACCGCTATCTCGCCCGGCGGATTCCTTATTCACCCAAGCTCTACTACGTCCAGGACATCGGCCCGGACAAGCCGATGATCATCACCGACGTGCCGAAACTGAGCGTGTGCGACGGACCCTCGCGTATCCAGGAACGCAGCGGCAGCATGGCCACGCCGGCCATCGGGTTTCGTTCGGAGAAGTCCGCCACGGGGTTCTGGTTGCTGACGCTACAGGGCAACGCGTTGGGAGACTACGGGATCGGCATTGAAGAAACACGCGGCCGGGATCGGGCGACGATCTCGATCACGTCACCAGTGGTGCGAGAACTGCACAACTACCGCAACTGCGATATGCAGGCTCCATCCGTCGATGTGCCCCTTGATTTCAAAGCCGGCGACGAAATCACCATCTTTTTCCGGGTTTGCTTCTTTGCCGCCCCGGATGTGCAGGCGCTATTCGACCGATTCGCAGCCGAACGAAAGTTGCCAATTACCACGGACCACGGACCACGGACTACGGACTATTGACAACACGTTGCCCTACTCGGCCTGCTTCCAGGTTCAGGAAGAGAAGTTCAACCGCGAGAACTTTGTCCCGGAGCATGGTTATTATTCCGTCGGCCCGCGTAACGTGTTTCTCCAGGACTGGCAGATTGGTTGGACGGGCGGGATGATCAGCACCTATCCGCTGCTTTTCGCCGGCGGCGAGCAGACCCGCCGCAACGTTCTGCGGAATTTTGACTGGCTCTTCCCCAATGGCATCAGCCCATCCGGGTTCTTCTGGGACTGCGGCCGCAATGGCACCGAGTGGTTTGGCGGCGACATCCGCAAGCCACACACAGGCAACTGGCATCTGATCCGCAAGAGCGGCGATGGCGTGTTCTACATAGTCAAGCAGTTCATGCTCCTGGCGAAGCTGGACATCGCGATCAAGCCTGCCTGGCGCGAGGGCACGCAACGAGTTTGCGATGCCCTGATTACCCTCTGGAACATGTATCACCAGTTCGGGCAGTTCGTCGATTCCATCACCAGCGAGATTCGCGTGGGAGGCTCAACCAGCGGTGCGATCGTGCCGGCGGCGATCTCGCTGGCGGCGGCGTATTTCGGCCGGAAGGATTATCTCGAAGTTGCCACCCAATCGGCCGAGCATTTCTATCAGCACTTCACGCGTTTCGGCATTAGTTGTGGTGGCCCGGGCGATGCCTGCCAGAACCCGGACTCCGAATCCTGGTATGCCCTGATTGAATCCTATCTGGCGGTCTTCGAGGCCACCGGTGACAGACACTGGCTCGATCGGGCCGGCGAGACCGCGCGACAGTACGCCACCTGGGTCGTCTCGTATGATTTCGAGTTCCCGCCCCAGTCCATGTTCGCCAAGGCCGGCATTCGCACGACCGGAGCGGTGTACGCCAACACCCATAACAAGCACGCCGCGCCGGGCCTGTGTACCTACTCCGGCCTTGGCCTGCTGAAGCTGTTTCGGGCCACCGGCGATCGCTTCACGCTCGACCTGCTCCACGACATCGCGCACAACCCCGGCGACCAAGCTTCCATTACTTTGGCCATGTGCTGATAAACCGGATCCTCTTTCCCGGCCAGTTCCTCTTGCCTGGCCTGGAACTGCCGTGGACCCCGCCGGCCACCCTGCGCC
>JBEKVL010000759.1:0-3476 GCA_049514055.1 Tepidisphaeraceae bacterium
GGGAGAGGGCCAGTTTGGTCGTCGGTGATGAAGACTTCTTGGATGATCAGCAGGCCGCCCATGGGGAGGTGGGCGGAAGATCGTTTGAGGATGGCGCGGACTTCGGGGATGTCCCAGTCGTGCAGGACGTTGGACAGGAGATGGATGTCGGCCGCCGGCCAGGAGTCCGTAAACATGTTGGCGGTGACGACGTCGATGCGGTCGGACAGGCCGTGACCGGCGAGAGCACGCCGGGCGATCGCATCGACCGGAGCCTGCTCAAGCACGACACCCGACATGTGCGGGTGGGCCGCGACGAGCGTGGCCGCATAAATGCCCGATCCGCCGCCAATGTCGAGGACACGGGTGCGTCCACCGATGTGGGGTGTGAGGGCTTTGGCGAGAACCTGCCCGAGCGCGAGCCCACGGCAATCCATCCCGGCCGTGAACTGCCGGGCGAAATCTTCGCGGAGCATGGCCTTATGCCAGTCTTCCTTTTCGGCGGCCGACGCGAAGCGAGCGGGCTTGCCGGTGCGGAAGACACTGACATAGTCAACGGCGGCGGGACGGTCTTTCAGGGAGTCGAAGTAGGGTCCGAGATACCAGGGAGAACCGCGGACGAGGTGTTCCCTGGCCACAGGGGTGAGCGAATTCCCGCCGTCGCCCGTTGTGCAAACAAACCCGTTAGCCCGGCACAGCGTGAGCAGCACGTCCACGGGGCGCTCGGCGAACCTGAGTTGGGCGCTGATCTGCCCGCTGGTTAGGCCGGAGTGGGCGTCGAGCCAGGTGAAGAAGTTTAGGTGTGCCACCGCGGCGGTGAGCAGATCGACGGCATAGAGCCCGTCACGGTATTGCAGGGCGCGAGCGGGATCGGCCGTGGGACAGGTCGTCAACATGGGATTCATGGGCGGCGAAGATACGGCGAGCGCGATGAGGGGTCAAAGCGGGATGCATCGTGGATGGGATATTCCCTCACTTCCGCACATCATAGCACCACAGCAAATCATGATCGCGGATGTACAGCTGGCAGGTTTCGCGGGGGCGTGATTGCATGGGCGAAGGGTGAGGAGTACGCTCCTTGACGAGGCGCAGTTTCGCAATGCCGTCTTTCCGGGAGTCTTCATGCGGCATCTTCTGATGTTTGTGTCGCTTCTTGCGTCCATCCCCGGCCTGGCCGCGGAGAACCTGCTATTCAACGGCGATTTCGAGATGCCTTCGAGCGCGTCGCCGCCGCCCGGCTGGGTGATGTGGGGCGCCAACCAGTGGAAAGTGCCGGCCAATTACACCCGCGACACCACCAACGCCCACGGCGGCCAGGCCTGCTTCCGAATCAATCACCCGGCCGATTCGCGCGGCTACGTGGTCAGTTCGCCCGATCATGCCATCACCGTCCAACCAAACGTGGCCTACACCCTTGCCTTCTGGGCCAGGGCCTCGCGCAATGCTCAGGCCACCGCCGGATTTGACACCTATCAGTCACTCAAACCCCTGGCCGGCTACAGCTCGCCGGCTACGTTCCATTTCGATGTTGGATCGGAATGGAAACAATACACATTCAGGATTGAGGAGGGGCTTGATTTCTTCGCGACGGCCGGGCGCCATCTCCTGCTGCGGCTCCACGCCACGCGCGACAACGCCGCCGATGTCACGCTCTGGATTGACGACATGGTTCTCACCCAAGCCGCGCGCCCGGAGTCGGCCGTGCGACTGTTCGACGAGAACGTCCTGCCTCACGACCCGGTCCACCATGTCCTCAAGTCGGCCGATCGCTGGGAGATCTGGGTCGACGCCGCAAAGACGATTCGCCCGGCGCAGCGGCTGGCCACGGGCATCTCCTTCCACCGCGTCGCGGGCTGGACTGGGTTCCCGTTCGACAAGGCCGGCAACTACACCCTCATGCCTCAGCTCGAACAGGCCATCACCGATCTCAAGCTGCCGATGACGCGCTTCTACGGCGTCGGACACGAGAGTTTCAGTGTCGAGGATTCCATCGACAAGATGGCAAGCTTCTGCACGAAGGTCGGCATCCCTCTGGAGAACATCGTGCTGGAGCTCGACGAACAGAGCGCCAACCGCAAACTGGCGCCGGCCGACTGGGCGCGGGCTGTCCGCCATTGCCAGACCCGGAAATACCCCTTCCGGTATTGGGAAGTTGGCAACGAGGTCTACTCACAGATGTTCATCCAGCCCAAGCCCATGGGCCAGGCATTCAAGACGCCAGACGACTATGTCTCACACGTTCAGGTCGTCAGTGCCGCGATCAAAGCTGTTGCCCCCGAGGCGCAGATTGGATTGAGCATCGAGCCGCGAAACCTCAAGTGGGGCAACTACGTCCTGCGCCGCTCGGCCGGGGCGTACGATTTCGCTGTGCCGCACCTCTATTCTTTCGGCAGCATCGAGAAGCGCCGCTTCGAGACCACCGCCCTGTCCGAAAACTTCACCCGTATCGAGATGGCCAGCCGGCTCAACGCCCTGATCAAGGCCTACAACCCCAGCCGCGATGTCTACATCTACGACACCGAATGGGGCTCGCTTTCGAGCGGCGCCACTGGGAATCCGCCCGAGTCGGTCAACCGTAACGCCAACATCTTCGGAACCATGCACCGAGCCGTACGCCTGATCTATTATGTGCGCGAGGCGACGCTGCGCGGCGCCAGCTCGTGGGAGATGTTCACGAACCCGCGCGACCCCGGCTGCGGAATTCTCTCCGGACAGGCGCCGGACAAGCGTTTTCTGATCTATTGGCTGTACTACTATTTCAATCGCCACGTCGGCTCGCAGGTGGTACAGATGGAAGGCACCAGTCCCTGGTATACGCCGCCGGCCGACGAGGAAACCAACCCCCAGGCCGAGGTACGCGGCGGTCCACTCGCCCCGGCTCTGGTGACACTGAGCCAGGACGCCCGCACGCTTTACGTCGTCGTGGCCAACGGCTCCTGGGACCAAATACTTCCCTGTACCATGAAGCTGTCCCACTTCACCGCCAAGTCCGCCAAGTGTGTCGTTCTTTCCCAACCGGACGCGGACAGCCCTGCCCTGGTTGACAAACGCGAGGACGCCATGAGCAACATGGATGTCCGCGTCAACGGCGACACGGTGACGTTCACGCTGCCGGGACATTCCATCGGATTCATCACGGTGGAGTGAACCATGCGGGGCAACGGTTCGGGCATTAAGCTACCTCCAGGCTCAACTCCAACCTCGGGTTGTTGGATCGCGTCCGCAAGCAGAGGCAGCAGAAGCCCGCGCAATAGAACCCGCAAATACGTATCTCCCGCACTCCGCCGGAGTGCTTCCTTTTCGCCGCCAACCCGCACCTGATGTTGAAGTTGCTTCTCCGCCACTTTCGGTCGCACGTTCAATTGGTAAAATCCCCCACCTTGTGACTCAAGACGTGCCACCCTATTTCAATTTCTCCCACGACATTGTTGAGCGACTGGCGGCCGAGCGCCCGAACGCTCTGGCTCTCTGGTGGATTGATGAAACGGGACTGGTCG
>JBEKVL010000760.1:0-3475 GCA_049514055.1 Tepidisphaeraceae bacterium
TGGGCCGGAGCCAGGGCGGCCGACGCCTCGGCCTCGATATTGCAGATGCTGCCCACGGAGATGGGCACGTCGAAAAGCGTCTGCACGATCTCGGCCACCAGCCGTTTGCTGCCGTGACAGCGACCACTCAGGAAGACCACCGCCGCGCTGAGTTTGGGGCCAAAGCCATGGGCGAGAACGTCGGCCGGAATGTGTGCCCAGGTCACATGGCCACACTGGTCGCACTTGCAGCCATGGGCCTGGTGTTCGGTGATGGCGGCGAACGTGGCGGGCAACTCGGCAACTTGAGCCCAGACGGGCTCGGGATCGTCGGGGCTGGGTTTTGCGGGCAGGCCGGCCAGGCATTTTTCGCAGCGTTCCGGCAGATGGTGGATCACCTGGCTGACTCGTTCCGACGGCAGACGCAGTCGGGTGTGCCCGGGATGGCCCGGCTGGCCGCCGGATTTGCGGCCCGTGGGCGGCTTGGGCGGAGGCTTGGGTGCGCCGGGCGGATTGGCCGAAGGCGGCAGCGAGGAGTTGCCGGAGTGGGTGTTGAGCCGGGTCTTGAGATCGCGCACTTCCGCCTGCAAGGCTTTCACCTGCGTTTGCAGTTCCAGCACCATCTTGGCTAGGATGGCACATTGCGGACAACCGGGGGCGGGAATTGGCAACAGTTCACTCACATTCCTATTATCGGACGAGCTCACGGTTTCGCAGCAGGGTCTGAGCGGTTACAACCAGAAATAGGCGCCCAGGGTGAGGTGAACCTTGAGGTTGCCGAACCAGGAGAAGACCTCGTCCCACCAGCCGAGGTAGGCGAGGACGACAGTCAGCAGAGCGCCTCCCATGATGGCCATGCCCGACGCCAACCCGCGCACTGAGAAGTTAGTAAGTGTGACGGAAGGCATCCGGCCGCCCTCTGGCGATTCTCGAGACACGCTGTTTTGCCTATTTCCCCGCAAGTTCGATATTTTCGTTGCTATTCGTCCCGGCCCACCCTAAAGTCTATCACAGTGCAAGAGTAAATGGCTCCTGCGTGATGAACAAGTGCAGATCGTCGGATGACTAAATAAACAGCACCCCGGATCGCCGGGGGGCCGGTTGCAGAGTAAGCCGATGTGATCGAACACCTTCCGGGTGTTGGATCACGTCGGCTTCTTTTTTTACCCGAAGGGCTCTTTCAACGAAGTGCGGGACCAGCAAGCGGATTTGGATCGGCACGGTCGCCAAAGGAAAGCATGTCAGGCCTCGCCAGATCAGAATCGAATCGTCTCATGCCAGCCATGACACACGTCCCGGCCGGCTGGAACGATCCCACCGAACTGCGGGCGTTTCGCCTTGCAGCGCGACGGCCCGGCTGGATCATTTGCACGACCCTTCTCTGTGTCGGCGCGGCGGTTCTGTACGTCGCGATTGCCACACCTGTGTACACCGGCATCGCCCGGCTTCGCGTGCAGCAGGATGATCCGCTCGCCCTGGGCCCGCCCGCGCTCGAACGCGGCATCGAACAGACCACCAGTTTTCTCAACGCGGAACTCGCGGTCATTGTCTCGGGTCCTGTGCTGGAGCTTGCCGTGAAGAACATGGAAGAAGGAACGCCTTCCTCGATCGATGCCATCGGCAACCTCCGCGCCCGCCTGAGAACCCAGCTTGGCCGCAAGGATGGGATCATCACCGTCCAGGCCGATGCCGCTTCCCCAACGCAGGCGACCGTGGCCGTCGGCGCCGTGGTCAATGCATATGTCGCCTGGCAGTCCCGATTGCGCGATGACACCAATCAACGATTGCTGGATGTAGTCCTAAACGAGCGAACCGAGCGAGCCGCCGTCGTTCGGGAGAAGACCGCTCAACTCGTGCAGATACTCAAGTCGGCGGGCACAGCCTCTTTCAGTGACACCCGCGTGACGGATGAGTCGGTCAACCTTCACACCAGCCTCCGCACGGCCCGCCAGGAAACGCTGGCCGCCGAGACATGCTATCGAGAGGCCCTCGCGCCCATCGCCTCGGATCCCGCCCTGATGGCCGAACTTAACCAACACAAAGGGGCCGACGGATCGCCGAGAGGCCTTGAGGTTGAGAGTTCGCAGCTTCGTTCCGCGTTGGCCGGCCTGGAGATCGAGAAGGCAAAACTGACGGGCCTCCGGGGCCTGTTGCCGCAGCATCCGCAAGTCCGTGAAATCCAGACGCAGTTGAACAGCCTGCGTGTGCTCTATGCCGCGTCCACCTACTCCCGCTGGACACAGGCCACATTGCGCGAGCAACAACTCAGGGAACTCGTCCACGAGCGCGAACTGCGCACAGTTCAACTGGCCGATCAGGCGTCGCAATATGCGGGTCTGGAAATTGACCTCAAGCGGCAGGAACGTCAATTGGATGCCCTCGAAGGGCGGATTGTCGAGCTCCAGGCCCGCCAGGGATGGGCCGGTCGCAATATCACGGTGATCGATCCCGCCGCCGCATCCGCACGCCCGACCAAGCCTGACAAGTGGCCGATTCTGGCGCTTTCGCTGTTGGGCGGCCTGGGTCTGGGAATGACCGGCGCATATCTCCGGCAGATCAGTCAGTCTCGATCCCGAATACAACCACAGTCGCTGTGGGCAGAGAGGCTTGAACAACCATGAACCTGGCAGAAAACCCATTTTCGACGTCGCTCCATCGACAACCGGCCACGCAGATCCGCTGCCTGCGCGCCTTGTGCTCCCCAGAGGAAATCCAGACGGCACTGCAACTGGAGAGATCCCGTGCCGACCGTTCTGGCGGCATCGTGTCCGGCGTCATCTTCGAAGCGGGAGACGATCCCCACGCCGAACACAACAAGCATTCGCGTACTCTTCAGGTCGCGGCGCTGGTCCTGCGAGCATCGCGCGACACCGACGCAATCGGCACGCTCTCACGCGGACAGGAACGGATTTGCGCCCTGCTGTCCGACACCGCTGTTGCCGGGGCCGACTGTTTCGTCGACCGCGTGCGCACCTTGGCGCTTGGTTGGGGAATCGAAGTCAGCGCAACCGTCTACTGCTACCCCACCGACGAATCGAATCACGACACGCACGGTGGAACGAACCGGCCCGTCGGCGAACAACGCTGCCGGCCCTTGCGGCATATGCATCCAACTCGTGGGCCCTCCCTCGCGCTAAACCGTCAAAGCATGACGGTAGACCCCACACATCTACAGACGTCGCCGATCACCATTGATTTACACAATTTGCCCACAATCTCTCAGCCGTCCGGCGACCCGATCCAACACGGCGTCAAGCAGGCTCGCGTCACAGCCTCACTGCCGCTGGCGCATCTGCGGAAATATCGCATGCCACTCTGGAAAAGATTGTTCGACATTGTTGGCGCTATCGTCGGGCTTATCCTCTTTTCACCCGTCATGGTGATCTCCGCGGCGATGATCCGCCTGTCCACGCGAGGGCCAGTCATCTTCACCCAACGCCGCACCGGCTGGCGCGGCCGGGAATTCACCATATACAAGTTTCGCACCATGACCACC
>JBEKVL010000761.1:0-3474 GCA_049514055.1 Tepidisphaeraceae bacterium
TGGAAGAGCCCGCCGCCCCGAATGTGGCAGGTGAGCACGGGTGAGGGGTATGCCGGGCCGGCGATTGTGGATGGGCGGCTTTATTTCCTGGACTACGACGAACAGGTCGAGGCGGATGTGTTGCGCTGTCTGTCGGCGGCCGACGGGCAGGAAATCTGGCGGCGGGGATACAAGATCGAAATTGGCCGGAATCATGGCATCAGCCGGACGGTGTGCGGGGTGGCCGACGGCGTGGTGGTGTCGATCGGGCCGATGTGCCATGTGATGGCGCTGGATGCGACGAGCGGGGATTTCAAATGGGGCATCGACCTCTGCCGCGAATATGGCGCGACGACGCCGGACTGGTACGCGGGGCAGAATGTGTTGCTCGATGATGGCAAGGCGATACTGGCGCCGGGCGGATCGGCGCTGCTGATGGCCGTGGAACTCAAGACGGGAAAAGTGGCGTGGAAGACGCCCAATCCCAGGCACTGGGACATGACGCATTCATCGGTGGTGCCGGTGATGTTCGGCGAGCGGAAGATGTACGTCTACTGCGCCAGCAAGGGTGTCGTGGGCGTATGGGCAATGAATGGGAAGACGGCATTTGAGTTCACGGGGTGGCGGGTGTCGATGGCCAACGTGCCAACCCCCCTGCCGCTACCGGATGACCGCCTGTTCCTGACCGGCGGCTACGGTGCCGGCGCCATGATGGTCCAGTTCATCGACAACGGCGGGCTGGTGGCCGTGAAACCGCTGTTTTCGCTGCCTCCCGAAATATTCGGATCGGAACAGCAGACGCCGGTCTTCTACAAGGGATTCATTTACGGAGTAATCCCCGTGCGGGCGGAGTTGGTCTGCCTGGGGCTCGATGGCAAGATCAAATGGGCATCGGGCGGAAAGTACAAGTTCGGCGCGGGCCCGTACATGATCGCCGATGGATGTATGCTGCTACTGAACGACACGGGCACGCTGACGATGGTGGACCTGGATTCGGAGGCGTTCAAACCCGTGGGACAGGGGAGGATATTGGACCACGGCCACGATGCCTGGGGGCCGCTGGCGATGGTGCAGGGGCGGCTGTTCGCGCGGGACATGACGCGGCTGGCGTGTTTTGATCTTCGGGAGAAAGGGGGCGGGCAATGAACGAAGAGAGAGACGAAGGCATTGAGGCACGAAGGCAGGAAGTGGATGGAATGACAGAAAGGAATGTCTGTCCCACCGAGTTGGCGCCGGGGCAGGGCTTGGCAACGCGGCTGGTGGCGGCGGTGACGATCATTGTCGTTGGAGTGGCGGCGGTGATTATTTATGTCAAGACGAAATCCGCGACGGAAGCGGGGAATCGCGTGTTGGAGCAAAGCGCGCAATACGACATGGCCGGATTGCAGAAGGTGGATCCGGCGCTGATCCAGTGGAAAGAAGTCGCACGCATCGATACCGGCATCCCGACGGCCAGGGCCATTGCGGTGAACCCGGCGGGCGAGCTATTTGTTGGAGGCGACAACGTTGTACGGCGGATGAAACGCGGCGGAGAGCGCATCGGTGACATTTCCGTCAAAGGAGTTGTGCAGGCACTGGCGTGCGATGCGAATGGAAACCTGTTTGTGGCGTTCGGAGAGCATGTGGAGCTATATGCGGCCGATGCAACGCCGAAGGCCGTTTTCGCGAGCCTCGGGGGCAAGGCGCAGATCACCTCGATCGCCGTGGGCGGCGGGAATGTCTTCATCGCGGACTTCGGCAATCGCGTGGTACACGCCTGCGACATGAGCGGGAAAGTGCTGAACGTCATCGGCAGGGAAGACCGCAAGCGAAACATGGCGGGATTGAACCTGCCGAGCCCGCACATGGATGTGGCCGTGGCGGCCGACGGTACGGTGTGGATCGCCAACACCGGCCGGTGGCGGCTGGAGAATTATTCGCCGGAAGGCGACCTGAACCGCTACTGGGGCGAAGGCGGATCGGCCATCGAGAAATTTGTCGGATGCTGCAATCCGGCCGATTTCTGCTTGTTGGCCGACGGATCGTTCGTGACGGCCGAGAAGGGCGCGCTGCGGGTGAAGCACTATCTGCCCGACGGCCGGATGAAATCGGTCGTGGCGGCAGCCCAGAGTTTTCCGAAGAGCACGATCGGCCTGGATGTGGCGGCCGACGGGATGAAGCGCGTGCTGGTGCTGGCGCGAGGGACGGGAATGGTGTTCGTCTTTGAGCCGAAGGAGGGAACGCCATGAGCCGCATGGATCGACGCGATTTTCTGCGATGGGGTGTCGGAGCGGCACTGGCGGGCGGCGTATCGCTGTTAGTATTGCGGCCGAAAAGTGATGCGTGCGAACTCCCTCTCGGCTGCGACGAATGCGCGAAGTTCGAGGGATGCGGATTGCCCAAGGCAGAGGAACGTAGGGTCCGCTTCAGCGGACGGAGAACTCGCCCGCAACGCGCAGCCGCGTCCGCTACAGCGAACCCTACGCAGAAAGGCTCCCGCCATGCCTGACCGCGATCCGACATTGTCCCGGCGCGACATGCTGTCGAAATCGGCGCGAACGGCCGGCCTGCTGGCGGCCGGCGGGGCGCTGGCCACACTGCTGGTGCGTGCCGACGACAACACCGTCTGGCAGATCGACCCGTTCAAGTGCGTGCAATGCGGGAAATGCGCGACATCGTGCGTGCTGAATCCGTCGGCCGTGAAATGCCTGAACGCCTTCCCGATGTGCGGCTACTGCAACAAATGCACCGGCTACCTGGAAGCCTGGGTGGACAACACCCGCGAGGCCGAGGCCGGCGAAAACCATCTCTGCCCGACGGGCGCGCTCAAGCGCAAGTGGGTGGAAAAACAATACTACGAATACATCGTCGATTCCCCCGCATGCATCGGCTGCGCCCGCTGCGTGAAGGGTTGCCTGGAACTGGGCAACGGGTCGCTCTTCCTGCAAATCGACCAGACGATCTGTGTGCGCTGCAACCAATGCTCGATCGCCACGGTCTGCCCCTCGGCGGCCATCTCGCGGGTGCCGATTTCCAAACCGTATATCCTGGTGAACAAGACGAGGAATGGATGAGCTATCTGAGCGGGACAACCTCGTCGTCCGTTCGTGCCTTCGTGTTTAATCTTCTGCTCCTAGCCCTGCTCTCGCTGCCAACCATAGCCGAAGATCGCGTCGAGCGCTTCCCCGCTCCCGATTTCAAATCCGGGCACGTCATGCCCAAGACCGAAACCTCGCCGGTGGCGCGGACCCGAACCCGCGAGCGAATCGACGTCGGCGTCCTCATCGCCTTCCTGTTGGCCGGGTCATACCTGATCTACCACAAGCGATCGCGGAACTGGACCCTGGCCCTGACTGTCGCCGGCCTGCTCTACTTCGGGTTCTACCGCAAGGGTTGCATCTGCCCGATCGGCTCGATTCAGAACGTGGCCTACGCCATCGGCAGCCACGGCCCGCTGCCATGGACGGTGGGTGCGTTCTTCGTTCTGCCACTGCTGTTTGCCCTGTTCTATGGCCG
>JBEKVL010000761.1:3481-5863 GCA_049514055.1 Tepidisphaeraceae bacterium
TCTGCTCGGGAGTCTGCCCGCTCGGCGCGATTCAGGATCTGGTGCTGTTCAAGCCGGTCAATGTCCCGGTGTGGCTGGAACTGCCGCTGAGCATGTTGGCCTGGGCATATCTCGGGCTGGCCGTGCTCTTTGCCTGGATCGGCAGCGATTTCTTCATCTGCCGCTACGATCCGTTCGTCGGATTCTTCCGCATGAGCGGCCCGGCCCACATGATCCTCGCCGGCGGGATCATCCTCGCTCTGTGCGTGTTCGTCGGCCGGGTGTATTGTCGATTCTTCTGCCCCTTCGGCGTGCTGCTGCGGCTGATGTCCAAGTTCTCCTGGCGCACGCTGTCGATCACGCCGCGCGAATGCGTGGACTGTCGCCTCTGTGAAGAAAGCTGCCCCTTCGGCGCGATCCGCACGCCGCTGCCCGTCCTGCAAAAGAACATCGAGCAGGAAAAACGCCGGCTGGTGCGGGCTTTCGCCATGATACCAGTGCTGACGATCTGTTTCGCCGTGTTTGGATACATCGGCGGCGGCGCGCTGGCGCGAATGGACTACACCATCACGCTGGCCGAACTGTTGCGCCAGGAGGAGCAGACCGGCGTCGCCGGCAAATCGGATGAGACGCGCGCGTTTCGCGCGACCGGCGCAACCCACGAGCAGGTCTATGCCAAGGCCGCCGTCATCCAACACCGCTATGCCGTCGGCACGCCGCTCTTCGGCGCCTGGATGGGCATCGCCATCGGCGGCCGGATCGTCGGCCTGCTATTGCGGCGACGGCAAAAGAGCGGCTACATCGCCGATGAAGGCGCCTGCGTCGCCTGCGCCCGTTGCTACTCCTCCTGCCCCGTGGAAAGACCATTGTTAACCGCCCCTCCCCCACTGGCAACTACTAACTGACAACTACAAACTACCAACTATCAACCAATGCCTTCCCTGATCCAACTTCCCGTTTTCGCCGACACGCCGGCCAAGGTCGCGTGGCGGCGCTGCTGCGCGATGACGGCCGCCGTCGCGGCGATCTTCATCGTCATCGTCGCGGGGATCATGGTCGGCAGCGTCTTCCGCGATCATGACCAGGGTCTCCTGATCACCCAGCGGATTGCCGATCTCAAGAAGCAGTTCAGGGCCGACGATGCCAACGAGAAACTCAAACAACAGATCCGCGACGCGGACGACCAGTTGCGGCAGGCATACTTCGCGCGCCGGTCGTTCTGGATTCACGGATCATGGTTGCTGCTCGGCGGGGCGATGGCGCTGGGGGTTTCACTGAAGATCGCGGCCGACCTGGGATATCGCCCCTTCATGCCGACCGGCCCGGTGCCCGCCGGGCCGCGCCTCGACACACCGATGAAAGTCGGTCTGACACTGGTATCCCTGCTCCTGGCCGCCTTCTTCGCCGGCGCCAGGCTGCCAGGCATTCGCGGGACACAGTTTGCCACGCTGACCGTGAAACAACCGCAACCCCAGCCACGACCCTATCCACAAACGATGCCAGGACCGACACCGACAACCAACGATGCGCCGACGACTGTCGGCGGCGATGCCCTGCTGGCAAGGAACTGGCCGATGTTCCTCGGTCCCGGCGGCCTCGCGCGGGCCACTGGGGAGTATCCCACGCAGTGGGATGGCGCTACCGGGAAGAACATCCTCTGGAAAACCCCGATCCCCCTGCCGGGAAACAACTCGCCCGTCGTGTTCGAGAATTCCGTCTTCGTCAGCGGGGCGACGGAAGATCGCCGCGAGGTCTACTGTCTCGATGCGACGACCGGGAAGATTCGCTGGACCACGCCCATTCCCGCGCCGGCCGCCAAGATCAAGCTCAACGAAGACACGGGCTGGGCGCCATGTACGATGGCGACGGACGGCAAGCGTGTGTTCACGATCTTCCCGGCCGGCGACCTGACGGCCATCGACTCTGACGGAAGAATCGTCTGGGGCAAGTCGCTGGGAATCCCCAAGAACCAATACGGATACGCGAGTTCGCTGGCGATCGCCGGCGGGCTGGTCATCGTTCAGTACGACCAGGGCTTCGACAGCAAGGAAAAACTCTCGTTCCTCTACGGTTATGACTCGGCGACGGGCAAGGAAGTATGGAAGACCCCGCGGCCCGTGCGCTCGAGCTGGACGACGCCGATCGTCGTGCCCGCACCGTCCGGCCCGCAGGTGGTGACGTCGGCCGATCCATGGGTCATCGGCTACGAGCTCAAGACCGGCGCCGAGATTTGGCGCGCCAAGGGCATGACGGGCGATGTGACACCGTCGCTGGCATACGAGAACGGCGTCGTCTTCGCCACACAGGAACGATCCGACCTGATCGCCATCAAGGTGGACGGAAAAGAGGACGTGACCAAGACACACTGCAAGAAGTTCGAGGTCGATGAACTGTCCGACATCT
>JBEKVL010000762.1:0-3469 GCA_049514055.1 Tepidisphaeraceae bacterium
TGCAGAATGACGGCGCCTTCCGTCGGGCGGATGAGTTGGAGCAGGGTGCGTCCGAGGGTGGATTTGCCGCAGCCGGATTCCCCCACCAAACCGAGGATTTCACCCTTGCGCAATTCAAACGAGACGCCATCCACCGCCCGCACCAACCCGACGCACCGTTTGATGACGAATCCTTTCTCCACCGGGAAGTGGGTTTTGAGATTGTCAACACGCAGAAAAGGCGCGGCGCGGTTTTCGGGCGCGGTCATACCTGGAGATTCTCCCTTTGCACGCGCAGGCAGGCGGAGCGATGGCCCGGCGCGACCTCCCAAGCCGCCGCTTCGCCCCGGGCGCAATCGTCCACCGCATGATCGCAGCGCGGCGCGAACGGGCAGCCGGGCAGGGGATGCAGCAAATCCGGCGGCGCGCCGGGAATGGTGTAAAGTTCCCGGCCCTTTGCCTGGAGGGCCGGAATGGATTTTTGCAGCGCGCGCGTGTAGGGATGCTTGGTCTGGTAAAAAAGTTCCTCCGTCCGCGCGCTTTCCATGACCCGGCCGGCGTACATGACGAGGACGTGGTCGCAAAACCCGGAAACCACGCCGAGATCGTGGCTGATGAGAATCACCGCCATGCCGAGTTCGGCCCGCATTTTTTTCATCAGCTCGAGAATTTGCGCCTGGACGGTCACGTCCAGCGCCGTGGTGGGTTCGTCGGCGATGAGCAGGTCCGGTTTGGTGATCAAAGCCATGGCGATCATGACCCGTTGGCGCATGCCGCCGGAAAACTGGTGCGGATACATGCGAATGCGATGCCCGGCGTCGGGGATTCCGACTTCGTCGAGCATGTCGAGGGCGCGCCGGCGGGCGGCCACGCGGCCGATTTTTTCGTGAATGAGGAGCGGCTCGATCAATTGGTCTTCGATGCGCAGATACGGGTTCAGCGAGGTCATCGGGTCCTGGAAAACCATGGCCAGGCGCCGGCCGCGAAGTTGGTTGAGCTGCGGGCGCGGCAGTTGGAGCAGGTCCAGGCCGTCAAATAGAGCCTGGCCGCCTTCGATCCGCCCCGGCGGCTGGGGCAACAGGCCCATGATCGAGTAGCAGGTGACGGATTTGCCCGAGCCGGATTCGCCGACGATCCCCAGGGTTGCGCCACGCTCGATCTGAAAGGATACATCCCGCACCGCGCGCACGACGCCCGACCGGGTGTGGAAGGCGGCGCTCAGATTGTTGACAGCGAGCAGGGGCATGTTCAATCCTTGGAAGCGCGCACGTCCAGGGCGTCGCGGAAACCGTCGCCGAGAAAATTGAGCGAGAACAAGGTCAGCGCCATGACCAGGGCGGGGTAGGTCAGCAGCCACGGGTATTCTTCCATCATTTCGGCCCCTTCCTTGATCAGCACGCCCCAGGAACTTTGCGGCGGCTGCACGCCCAAGCCCAAAAAGCTCAGGAACGATTCCAGCAAAATCACCTCGGGCACCGTCAGCGTCGCATAAACAATGATCGGGCCGAGAAGATTGGGGATGATGTGGCGCAGAAGGATGCGCCGCCGGCGCAATCCCAGCGCGCGCGCCGCCTCAATGAATTCCTGGTGTTTGAGTGACATGACCTGGCCGCGCACGATCCGCGCCATGGTCAGCCATTCGATGGCGCCGATGGCGACAAAGAGCAGGCGGATGTCCTGCCCGAAAAACACCATGAGCAGGATGACGAAGATGGTGAAGGGCAACGCGTAGAGGATGTCCACCGCGCGCATCAATAGGGCGTCGACGTTGCCGCCGGCGAAGCCGGAGACGGCGCCGTAGATGACGCCAATGGTGAGCGAAACGGCGGTGCCCAGCAGTCCGACCATCAGCGAAATGCGCCCGCCATAAAGCAGCCGCGCCAGGAGGTCCCGCCCGAGCGGGTCGGTGCCGAGCCAGTGCGCGCGGCTCGGCGGGACCGGGCCGAGGGCGAGGTTTTGTTGTTCGTAGGTGTAACCGATGACGTAGCGGCAGAGCAGCGGCTCGGAAAAACAGAGCACCGACAGGACGGCGACGACGGCGAGGCCGAAAACGGCCAGCTTGTTTTTCCGCAGCCGGCGCCAGGCGTCGCGCCAAAAGGACCCGCCCGGCTCCGATTCCAGCCGCTCAATCGTTTGGAGGGTCGAGTCAGCCATTATTCAAAGCGCAGCCGCGGGTTCAGCCAGACCAGGACGATGTCGGCCAGCAGGTTGAGGACGATGACAAAAACGGCGTAAAACAAGACTGACCCCATGACCATGAAGTAGTCGCGGTTAAACGCGGCGGTGACGAAATAGCGGCCGAGGCCGGGGATGCCAAAGATAGTTTCGACGACAAAGGAACCTGTCAACAATCCCGCGATGGCCGGCCCGAGAAACGAGACCACGGGCAGCAGCCCGCCGCGCAGGGCGTGTTTGAAGAGGATGCGCGGGCCGCTGGCGCCCTTGGCCTGGGCGGTGCGGATAAAGTCCTGGCTCAGGATTTCCAGCAACCCGCCCCGCGTGAGGCGCGCGATATAAGCCGCGTAGTAGGCCCCCAGGGTCAGGGCCGGCAGGACGCGGTCGCGCGCAAAGAACCAGCCGGCGGCGTTGCACCAGTCCAGGTGCAGGGCGAAGGCGGAGATCAACAGCGGCCCCATGACAAACGTCGGCACGCACAGCCCGATCATGGCCAGCGACATCGGGACATGGTCCCAGGCGCTGTTGTGTTTGCAGGCCGCCACCAGCCCGGCGAGCAGGCCCAAAACCAGCGCGACGGCCAGCGCTTCGATCCCCAGTTCGAGCGAAACGGGAAAGGCTCCCGCAATAATCTCGTTGACAGTGCGGCCGGGGTATTTGAAGGAAGGTCCGAGATCGCCGCGCAGCAGATGCCCCATTTGCAGGAGGTATTGTTGCATCAAGGGCTTGTTCAGGCCGTAATGGGCCTCCATCCGGGCGCGCACTTCCTTGCTGACTTGTTTCTCGGTGTCAAACGGGCCGCCGGGCGCCAGGCGCATCATGAAAAACGTCACGGTGGCGATGATGAAAAGAACCGGGATCGTTTCAAGAAAGCGGCGGGCGATGAAGCGCAACATAGGTCAATCGGTTTCCGCTTCCAGATGGATATACTTGTAGTTGGGCTGGTCCAGCAGGTTGGGATACCAGCCTTTGACGTTGGGCCGGATGAGACGCGGGGTGGTGTAAACGTAAATCGGAATGATGGGCATTTCATCGACCAAAATCGCCTCGGCTTTTTGATACGCGGCGTAGCGGACGGCTTGGTCGCCCGTGTTCGACGCCGCCCGGCAAAGCCGATCGTACTCGGCGTTGGACCAGCCGGTTTCGTTGTTGCCGCTCTCGGTGGTGAAGCAATCGAAAAACGTGCTGGGGTCCATGTAATCGCCAAGCCACCCGGCCCGGCCAATGGCGTAATTGGTGCGCCGCATCGAATCCAAATAGACCTTCCACTCCTCGTTGTGCAAGCGGACGTCGATGTTGAGGTTCTTCTTCCACA
>JBEKVL010000763.1:0-3467 GCA_049514055.1 Tepidisphaeraceae bacterium
ATGATCCCCTGGCCGGCAACGATCTGGGTGAGTTTGGAGCGGAGGGCGCGTTCCGGCGCTGCCATGCCCGCCCGAAAGGCTGGCTTTCTGACTGTCATAATATAATTATGTCATATTAGCGGCCCGGAGTCAAGGAAAATCGAATGCGAATCTGCTCCGCCCGTCAAAAGCGGTCCAAATCAGCGCCAGCCAGGCCTGGCGGGCGTACTCGTGCGGAATCGCTGTGCCGGCCAGGGCGGCGGGCCGCGAGGCGGTCCACTGGCGGACCAGGCCGGCCATTTCGGCGGGCGAGGCGCGGACTTCCGTGACCTTCGCCCTCGGGACGGATGGTTCGGGGCCTTCGGCCTGCACGGCGATGACTTTGCCATCAACGCCGAGGAAGACGCGGTAGCCGTATGTGGGCAGGGCGACGCGGAAGGGGATGCCGAGGCGGGCAGCTTTCTCGACGGCGGAGGTGCCGACATCCACCTGGACGAGGTTCATGGCGTCGTCGGCGGAGCGCGGTGCGGATCGGGGGCGGAAGACGAATGCGGCGATGGCCAGGATGGCCACAGTGAAGATGATGGCTTTGAGGCGCAAGGCCGTTTCGCTGACGACAGACAGGAATGTCTGTCCTACTGGCCGCCGAAGAAGTCCTTGACGGCCTTGACGGTTTCCTGTCGCTGCACGGTGGCGATCGACTCCAGCAACGGGATCTGCTTGGGGCAGACCTCGACGCAGTTGCCGGCCTTGCCGCACTCGCTGACGCCGCCTTCGTCCATCAGGACGTCGAGGCGTTCGTTCTTGAGGGCCGCGCCGATGGGATGTTCGTTGAAGAGGCGCACCTGCGAGATGATGGCGGCTCCGATGAAGTGGTTGGCCGGGGTGTATTGCGGGCAGGCTTCCATGCAGCAGCCGCAGGAGATGCAGCGCGAGAGCGGATAGCGCTTCTCCTGGGACTTGAGCGAGATGGCCGGGCCGGGGCCAAGGTCGTAGGTGCCGTCGATGGGGATCCAGCAGCGGGTCTTCTTGAGGTCATCGAAGATTCGCTGGCGGTTGACAAAGAGGTCGCGCAGGAGCGGGTACTTGCCGGCGGGTTCGAGCGTGATCGGATTCTCGGGCGCGCCCAGGGTGTCGACGAGGGTGGAACATGCCTGGCGGACCCTGCCGTTGATGACCATCGTGCATGCGCCGCAGACTTCCTCGAGACAACCCGAGTCATAGACCACCGGTGTGGTTTCCTGACCGGCGGTCGTGCGCGGATGGCCCGCGATGTATTGCAAGCAGGAGATCACATTCATGTTCTGCCGGTAAGGGACGGCGAACTCCTCCCAGCGCGGGGTGTGGTCCGGGCGGTCTTGGCGGCGAATTCTCAGAACGACGTTCTTGCCGGTGTCGGGCGACTGCATGTTGGTTACTCCGTCAGTGCCCGACATGATATTGATTCGCCGCGGAAAGGCAAAACAAAGAGGGACCGGACGCGCGGGCGTGCGGTCCCTTGTACGGGGAAGTCGCAGGTCAGTTGGCCATGGCCGAGGGTTTGGACGGGACGCTGGCGCTTTCCTTCTCAAATTCCTTCTGGTCCTGCCGGACGCGTTTGACGAGGATCTCGCCGCGTTCATTGATCAGGGTCACGCGCGTATCGCCCCGGTCGGCCAGGCCGCCCACTTGGCGCACATCGACGACGGTCCATCCGGTGGAGTAGTCGACGCCGCTGGTCTTGTCGCTTCCGCCGACGGCTTCGCCGGGACTGACCGCGAGCGAGGGCGAGAGGTTGGCTTTGCCCTTTTCCCACTTGATGATGCGGAAGGTGGCTTTCTCGGCCTGGGACGCGGCACTGACAAGGAACCACTTGAGGCTGGCCGGCAGGGCGACGGGTTTGGACCATTCGCTCCACTGGCCGTCGATGACGAATATATCCTTGATGTCGTCGGTGGCCATGTTGGATCGGTAGAGCGGATTGACCATGACGACGTGGATGCGGTACTTGTAGCTCCTGCCGGGTTCCGGGGTTTCATCATACTGCCAGATGGGCACCTGGCCGTTGGCATTGGCGCCGACGGGGACGGGTGCGGGAGCCGCAGGCACGCCAGGCGCGTAGTAAGGCCGGCCGGGTCCTGGGTTGGGACGGCCGGGCCGACTGTATGGCGGCTGCGCCTGCGCGAGCATCTGGTGGAGCACATCAGGATCGATCGCATCGCGTGTGCGGGGCGTGGGGGTGGTGGGACGGGGCGTGGGGGTGGTGGGGCGGGGCGTGGGGGTGGTGGGACGGGGCGTGGGGGTGGTGGGACGGACTCCGGTCCCGGGATCCTTCTGCTTATCGTCTTGTTCAGCCTTGTACAGCAGTTGTCGCTGGTCCGCAGTCAGGTGGTCTTTGAAATCTTGTTTGTCCTTTGGGCTGAGCGTCTTGAGATAAGCCAGGGCGGCCACGGCGTCGAACTTTCCATCGACCATGAAGTTCGGCGCATTTCCGGGCAGTTGGGGATTGTTGCCCGCGATGCCGTTGGCGTCGGGTACTGCGCCTGGCTGCGGAGGAGTGGGCAGGTCTCCGCTGGCGACCTGATAGAAACCGGGGTTGAGCACACGAGTCTGATTCGGCTGTTGTTCGAGCCACTTCATGAGGTTGTCGCGTTGTTTCTCGTCATTGGGGTCGTCAGGAAGCACGTTGATCGGGAGTTCCTTGACGATGACCGGCTTACCTTCCGTGCCGTCGGCCTTGATCTCGACGCGCTCGAGCTGGACATAGACGAACTGCTGCTTCTGGAGAAATGGTGCGATTCCGGCGTCCACGAAGGCTTTGGTGTTGGCGGCCGGGTCAATGAGTGCCGAGACGCAGACCCAGTTCTTGTCGGCGGTGGGGGGCCCCGCGGGGGCTGCGCCCATGGCTCCCGGCACGGCCGGGAGACGGGGTGCGACGACGGGAACAACGACGGGCGCGGGTGCGGCCCCGGCAGCGCCTGCCACCGGGGGCAGGACCGGAGGAGGGAGCGTCACCTGGCATCGTCCCATGGCCAGACCGAGGTTGGTCGGGGCGGGGATGACCGGCAGGGCCTTGACCAGTTTCTGCTCGGCGGGGTTGACGTCCCTGGCGTCTAGGAGCGGTTTGAGCGGGGGATCGGAACCGACCGGCACCCCGGCGATCGGCCCGGGCACCGGCAGCGACCAGTTGGGCTTGTAGTCGCCGGCCTTGATCTCCCCGGGAACCGCCGGACTGTTGATCAGCTTATCGAGCGAGGCACGGGTGTTGTCCTGGATGTAGTCGTCGATGGTCGCGGGAGTCAGATTCTGGCCGGCGACCAGAATCGACGGAGGCGTCAGGATGTATGCCCAGACGACCCAGAGAACCCACAGCGCGCCCGCGGTCATCGCGATCCACTCCACATTCTTCTCGAACATCTGCAACACTTTGTTATTGTTCATGGGTCACCTCGTCTGCGACGAAACAATCGGTCAAAGCCCATCAGCCACGCTTAACGTCCCGCCTGACT
>JBEKVL010000764.1:0-3461 GCA_049514055.1 Tepidisphaeraceae bacterium
TTCAGTCATGGCTGCCTTGCAGGCATCAACGGACAGACAGAGCGTCTGTGGTTCGATGTCGGCAAACACCGGCCGGGCGCCGACCGAGAGTATTGCCTCAACCGAGGCGAAGAAGGTGAACGGACTGGTGATGACTTCGTGGCCCGGGCCGATACCGAGTGCCCGCAGCGAGAGGATGATGGCATCGGTTCCGCTCTTGACCCCGACTGCGTGCGCCGTGCCCACGTACTGGGCCAGCGCGGATTCGAATGATGCCAACTCCTTGCCCAGTACGAACTGGCCCGAGACCAGAACCCGGTCAAGCGCAGCGCGGAAGTCGTCGCTGAACTGCCGGTTCTCGGTGACGGTATCGTACAGGGGGATGCGTGGAGGCATCAGGGATTCCAGATTCCAGATTGCAGATTGCAGATCAGCGAGGCGCGGGCGGGGAAAGACAAGCTAGTGCAGGTTCAGGAATGCGTCGGCCGGCATGCCGGGCTTGAGGCTGCGGTCGGAGTTGGGGAGGACAATCTTCAGGCGGTACACCTGGTTGATGCGTTCCTCTTTGGTTTGGATGTCTTTGGGTGTGAAATCGGCCTGGTCGGCAATGAAAGAGAGCGTGCCCTTGAAGTTCCTTTTCGGGTAGGCGTCAATGTGCACGCGGCACGAGTCCCCGAGCCTGATCCTGCCGACGAGCCTCTCGGCGAGGTACACGGTCAGCCAGGTCTGGTCAAGGTCAATGATAGTCACGGGCGTTGAGCCGGGCACAACGGTCTCGCCCTGGCGGAACGCGACCGTTGAGACCGTGCCCGATACCGGCGCGGTAATGGCGCAGTCGCTGACCCGGGTCTCGGCCACATTGGCCTGGGCCTGGGCAGCCTGAACACCGGTGCGGGCCGCGGCCAGCGCGTCTTCAGCGGCCTTGGCCTCGGTCTGTACCTGGTCCAGTTCCTGTCGTGTGAGGTTGCCGGTCGCAGACAGCCGTCGCATCCGGGCCAGGCTGGAATCGGCCAGCGCGGCGCGCGACTGCATGGCCGAGACGTTGGCCTCGGCTGCCTGCAACTGGGCCTGCGCGGCAAGGGCGGCGTTGCGGTAGTCGGTCTCATCCAGAACCAGCAGCGTATCCCCGGCCTTGACGGTCTGGCCTTCCTCGCAGCGCACGACAAGGACCCGGGCCGCGACCTTGGACGCGACCTGCACTTCATAGGCCTCAATGGTCCCGGAAAGCTCGCGGTCCGTGCGCCGGCCCGCACGCTGGGACACGACCAGTGCGACCACGAGCGCCACGATGATGACCCCGACGGCGACGAGCGGGAAGCGGCCTTTCATGATGGCGAGTAGTCTAGTGGTTGCGGCATTGAAATCAAGGTATCAACTCCGGCGCGAGCGGTAGCGGATAACCGCAATCGTGAGAATGACTGAGCCGAGCACGAGCAGGGCCAGAGTCTCAGGCCAGAGCACTTCGAGGCCGACGCCCTTGAGGAAGATGTCGCGCACTATTGTCAGGAAGTAGCGGCCGGGAATCAGGTACGTGAAATACTGGGCAGGACGGGGCATGCTCTCAATCGGGAACATGAACCCGGAGAGCAGGGTGTTGGGCATCATGAACAGGAACGAGAGGAGCATGGATTGCTGCTGGGAACGGGCCACTGTCGAGGTGAGGATGCCAAACCCCAAGGTCGCGAGCAGGAAAGGCCCGGCCAGCACGAACAGCAGGAGGATTGAGCCGTGAATCGGGACTCGGAACCAGGTCGTGGCGACAACGGTGACCAGCAGGATGTCCGCGTACCCGATGATGATGTAGGGGATGAGCTTGCCCGTTAGCAACTCGCCCGGCCGCAGCGGGGTCACGACGAGTTGCTCGATGGTCCCGCGTTCGTATTCGCGCACGATGGCGACCGAGGTCATGATAGTTGTCATGATGAGGAGAATCATGACGAGCACGCCCGGCACCATGTAGTTGCGGCTGGCAAGGTCCGGGTTGTACAGCACGCGTGGCACCAGGACGATTGTCGGCTGCGGAACCATCGCGGGGTACCGGGCGGAAATCAGGTTGGTGATGACGCGGGCGAGAATCCGTTCGACATAGGACGCCGCGACAGTGGCCGTGTTCGGGTCGGACCCGTCGGCAAAGACCTCGACTCCGGCGCTGCTGCCGTGGAGCAACTCGCGCTCGAAATCAGGAGCGAGGACAAGGCCGACAGTCGCACTACCGCGGAGCATTGCGGCCTGCAAGTCGGCGCGGTCAGGAACCGCGAAGACCCGGAACGTGCCTGAGGCCGAGAGCGCGCGGCCGATGTCGCGGCTCAGCGGGGACTGCGACTGGTCTACCAATGCCAGACGGACGTTCCTGACGTCCTGGGTCGCGGCGTAGCCGAAGAGCAGAAGCTGCAGCACCGGCGCAATCAGAATCAGGGGCAGGGTGCGGCGGTCGCGGCTGAGCTGGATGAACTCCTTGCGGGCCACGCCGAGGATGTGCTGAATCACAGGCTTCTCCGCAGCCGCTCCACCGCGACGGCAATCAGGACCGTGCCGAAAATCAGGATGATGAGGAACGGCGGGTACAGAGAACCGAACCCGGCCCCGCGCAGGTAGATGCCGCGCACCACGAGCAGGAAGTACCGGGCCGGCACGAGAAGCGAGATTGACTGCACCAGTCTGGGCATTGAGGCAATCGGGAATACGAAACCGGACAGCAGGATTGTGGGCAGCACCGAAATGAGAAATGACGAGTACATGGCGACCTGCAGGCTGTCCACCACGGTTGAAATCAGCAGACCCATTGCCAGCCCGGTCAAGAGGAACGGTACAGAGAGCAGTACCAGCAGCACGAAGCTGCCCTGAATCCGGACCCCGAACACAACCGCGCCCACGATGATGACCATCAGCAGGTCCAGCACGCAGATGAGGCCGTAGGGGAGAAGCTTGCCGATGATGAACGCGGCCGGGCGAATCGGTCCGGCGCGCAGGATTTCAATCGTGCCTCGTTCCTTCTCGCGCACGACCGCCATGGACGGCAGGAGAATCGTCATGAACATGGTGATGATGGCGAGGATGCCGGGAACAAGGAAATCGGTGCTGCGCTGGGTCGGGTTGAAGAGCACGCGCGGCTTGATGCTGGTGAGGGACATGACCGGAACGTCTGACGTTCCGGACCGTGTCCCGAGCGAGCGTGCAATCAGCGCCTCGGTATACGCGAGAATGACCGACGCGGTCATAGAGTTGGAGCCGTCAATCAGGAGGCCGACCGTGCCGGTGCGGCCTGCTGCCTGGTCGCCTTCGAAGTCCGGCGGGATGAGCAGGGCCATCTTGGCCCGGCCCGCGTCAATCAAGTGATGGGCGTCAGCTTCCCGGCCAACCGTGCCGACCAGCTTGAAGTAACCTGACGCGGTGAACCGCGCGATGAAGTCCTGCGACGTCTGGGTGCGGTCTTGGTCAACAAGGCAGAACGGCACGTCGCGCACGTCCGTGGACAGCGCGTA
>JBEKVL010000765.1:0-3459 GCA_049514055.1 Tepidisphaeraceae bacterium
CTTACAGCCGGGAAAGACCAGCGCGGGGTGACACTTCTACTTCGGCTTGCGCGGTGACATTTCTATTCCTTTACAACACGGCGCATCTCAGCCGCATCTCGCGCTCCGTGACGTGCAGATCCATGAACAACGGGCGTGACTCCCCCCTGCCAAACCTGTATACTGTCCGATTCGGCTCGATTTCGGGCCGTCGTACTGGAGCCCGGATGTCTGTTCTTGACCGTTTCGCCAAGCCTGTCTCAGAATCTGACCGCGAATCCGCGTACCGATACGTCGACGGCCATGCCGTCGAAATTCGTGGCGTCGGCAAAGACTCGATCGAGGCCATCGTCCATGGCGACCAGGGCAACCAGCAGACCAGGCTTCACTTCTCATCCGGAGTGATCGGCCCCTGGTGCGATTGCGAGTCCTTCGCGGCGGCCGGGTTGTGCGGCCACGTGGTTGCCACCGCCCTCGTCGCCGAAGCCCAGGGCCGACTGCCGGCGTCCCCGTCGCACCAGACACTCCCGCGCCGGCGCGACCGCCAGGCCATGTGGCTGTCGGCCACCGGCGAACTCCGCCGGGCCGGCGACGACGACCGGCGCCCCGTCGTCCGCCATGAGCCCGCACTGCCGAACTGGAAGCGACAACTGGCGAAGCTCAAGCAGGCCGGCATGGCAACGACCGACGCCCCGACAGACCCGTGGCCGGCGGATCGACAGCTCCTGTACGTCGTGGACCTCCCCGCCAGTATCGAGGCCGGGACGCTGGCCATTCGGCTGGCCTGCCGCGACCTGCGTGCCAGCGGCGAATGGTCCCGGCCGCGAACGCGGGGGGTATCCTTCCCGTTGCCGGCGGATCTGCCGCCCGGCGAGGACCAGCGCATCCTGGCCCTGCTGCGGGGGCTCAACCAGCGAGGCGGCGCGCAGTACGACCCGGTATTCGAAATCGCCAGTTCCATGCGATCCCTGGTGCTTCGCTCGATCTGCGCGACACACCGCGCCGTGTTGCGGGCGGACCTGGAGAGCGACGAACTCGCCCCCCTCCGCTGGGATGATGATGCCTACGAACTATGGCTTGAAGGACGACGAGAGGAATCAACACAGCAATATATCCTGACAGGTGTGCTGCGGCGCGAGGATGAACGCGTCCCCTTGTCCCGCACGCTGGCGATACTGGCCGGGGGCATCGTGTTCTTCTCCGATCGCGCCGCCATGGTCGACGACCCCAATGCGCACCGTTGGGCGCCGCTCCTGCGGCAGGGACGGGCCATTTCCGTGCCGGTGGCCCAGGGCGATGAACTGCTCAGGGAGCTCTTCGAACTGCCCTCGCTGCCGCGGCTCGATCTGCCCGCGGAACTGGCACTCCAAACCATCCGCCAGTCCCCCCGGCCCAAGCTCAAGGTGCGAGCGCCGCGCCCCGAGGAACTCCGGCCCGAACGCCTGCGGGCCGAACTGCGGTTCGACTACGGCGGAGTGACCCTCCATCCCGCCGCCGATCCATCCCGGCCGGTGCTGGTCGCCGGGAAGAAGACGCTCATCGTGCGCGACGCCGCCGCCGAGAAGGCCGCCGCCGAAATGCTCCGGCGTATCGGCCTGCGCGACGCGGCGGGAGCGACGGCCGAGGCGGAGTTCTGGTTCAACCAGAGACACCTGTCCCGCGTGGTCCATGCCCTGCTGGAAGCCGGCTGGCTGGTCGAGGCGCATGGCCGGCTCATGCGGCGACCCGAGCGGCTGCGCCTCAGCGTGGCGTCGGGCATCGACTGGTTCGAGCTCCGCGGCGAGGCCGACTTCGGCGACGGCCGCCACGCCTCGCTGAAGGACCTCGTGTCCGCGATGCGCCGCGGCGAGACCTCGATCACGCTCGATGACGGCACGGTCGGCATGCTTCCCCAGCAGTGGCTCGCGCGCCACAGCGTGCTGGCGACCATGGCGAAACAGGATGGCGACACGCTCAAGTTCTCCCACTCCCAGATCGGGCTTCTCGATGCCCTGCTCGCGGCCCAGTCCGACGTGCGCGTGGACGAGACCTTCGACCGGATGCGCCAGCAGATCCGGCGGTTTGAAGGCATTCGGCCGCAGGACCCGTCCGACAGTTTCGTCGGTGAACTCCGGCCGTATCAGAAGGAAGGCATCGGCTGGTTCGAATTCCTTCGCCGGTTCCATTTCGGTGGATGCCTGGCCGACGACATGGGCCTGGGCAAGACGGTGCAGGTGCTGGCGCTGATCGAACAGCGCCGCCGCGAGCGCCTGGACAAAGCCACCGCCATCGGCCCGACGCTGGTGGTCGTGCCCAAGAGCCTGGTTTTCAACTGGCGGCAGGAAGCGACGAAATTCACGCCGGATCTCCGGATTCTCGATCACACCGGCATCGACCGCATCCGCTCGGGAGACCACCTGTCGGATTACGACCTGGTGCTGACAACCTACGGCACCCTGCGCCGTGACGCGGTGTTTCTCAAGGATGTCGAGTTCGACTACGTCGTGCTCGACGAAGCGCAATCGGTCAAAAACCCGGCCTCGGAGTCGGCCAAGGCCGTGCGGCTGGTCAAGGGCAAACATCGCCTGGCACTCTCGGGCACTCCCGTGCAGAATCACCTGGGCGACCTCTGGTCGCTGTTCGACTTCCTCAACCCCGGAATGCTCGGCGTAGCCTCGATTTTCGGCAATGGCGGAAGCCTGCGGACGCCTGACGAAGAATCACGCGCAATCCTTTCGCGTGCCCTCCGGCCGTTCATTCTCCGCCGCACCAAGGAACAGGTGGCCTCCGATCTGCCGCAGAAGCTCGAGCAGACCATCTACTGCGAACTCGACACGGAACAGCGGCGGCTCTACAACGACCTGCGCGACTTCTACCGCCGTTCGCTTCTGAGCGCCATCGATCGCGACGGGTTGTCCAAGTCGAAGATGCAGATTCTCGAAGCGCTCCTGCGCCTGCGCCAGGCCGCACTGCATCCCGGCCTCATCGACCCGGCCCGGCTCCCCGAGAGCAGCGCCAAGCTCGACATGCTGATCCTCCGCCTCGAGGAGATCATCGAAGAAGGCCACAAGGCCCTGGTCTTCTCGCAGTTCACCTCGATGCTCGCCATCGTCCGCACCGCACTCGACCGCGAAGGCGTGGTCTACGAGTACCTCGACGGCAAGACCCGCGACCGCGAAGAACGCGTGGAACGTTTCCAGAACGACCCCAAGTGCAGCCTGTTCCTCATCAGCCTCAAGGCCGGCGGGCTCGGCCTGAATCTGACGGCCGCCGACTACGTCTACCTGCTGGACCCCTGGTGGAATCCGGCCGTCGAGACGCAGGCCATCGACCGCGCCCATCGCATCGGCCAGACGCGCCAGGTATTCGCCTGCCGGCTCATCGCCAAGGACACCGTTGAAGAAAAGGTCCTCGCGTTGCAGCAAACCAAGCGGCAACTGGCCGACGCGATCATCACGGCTGACAACAGCGTCATCCGCGGGTTGCAGCGTGATGACTTGG
>JBEKVL010000766.1:0-3444 GCA_049514055.1 Tepidisphaeraceae bacterium
TCCAGGGAATCATCAGGAACGCGGCCAAGATGTGGCTGCCGCTCCAGCGATAAGCGACGAAGAGCACGCACTCGGCGACGACGGCAACACTGAGGATCGCCAAGGCCCACCAGCCACGGCGGCGAGGTGTCGCAGGCACGCCGAAGAATCCGGGCAGCTTGCGGATGGACACGCCGAGAATCATGAACATCGCCAATCCGTGAATCTGCATGTCTCGAAGGGGCGCCTGGTAGGTTGCGACGTGCCAGAGCAGTTCCTCTCGCGTCTTGGCGCTCAGGGTCGCGTACGTGTGCCAGGAGTCCAGAAGACTCATGGCAACGAACCAGAACAAGCCGCCGAAGATGAAACCGATGTACGGGTCCATCCTTGTGAGGCTACGGCGGAATGTCGCGATAATCTGAAATGCGAACGTGAGAATTGCGACCACTTGCAGCCCGCACCCCAGCATGGCGACGAGGATGGCTGTGCCCGAACCACTGCCCAGCGTCATCCCGAAGGTACGCAGGATGACCCCGGTAACCATGGCCAGGAACACTCCGACGGCGGCGCGCGGGGCAACGAGTTGCGTATGCCAGACCTGCGGGAAAGCCTGGTAGGCGAATCCCATGATGAACAGGCCCATCCAGCCGTAGATCTGTGCCTGGCCGTGGGCGTTGACATCCTGCAGGGCAGCGCCGTTGAACTTCGCCGCCCGGCCGATCTGCCAGAGAATCCACACGCCCCAGGAAGCGCCGGCGGTCAGGACCAGCGTGATGGCGCCCGTGAAGAACCGGCGATAGAGGGTGTCGGCGATGGACGGCTCGGATTCCGCCAAGACTGTTAAAGCAACCATGTTCAGATTCCTCCGGCATGCGCCAGGGAGGGTTCCTTGGCGCGTCCGCTCAGTCGTTCAACCGCGATCTTGCGTAAGGGCAGCTCTGATAGTTCGGTACGCCGTCCATGGCCGGGGCGGTAGCCGTGACGCAGTCGGTCATACTTGGCGTCGTTGGTCAGTTTGACGCGGGCCTTCTCCGCGAGGTCGGCGACGCTCCCGAGTCGGCCCTCGATCAGCACCGAGGCGTAGTCATCGAGGGTGTCGGAGAAGCGGTCCACCTCGAAGCAGACGCGGTCGTTCTGGCTGAGGATTTGCCCCTTGCGGCCGGTCAGGGGAAGGCGCAGGTAGAGCGCGCCATCCAGCCAGCAGAAAGGCAGTGGGATGGTGTAGGGATGTCGGCATCGGCCATGGACAGGCGGCCGATCCTGGCATCGCTTAAGAATGCCTCGATTTCGTCAGGCGTCATCTCGATCATGATTCACGACTTCCTTTCGGGGTGATGGACACAGCCGTTCACAAGCAGGGGCGTCGACGGTTCCGGCCAGTTACAGCAGCCGGACTTGCCCGGTGGCGATTTGGCCAGCAGTTGGGCGATGGTGGCGCCGGCAAGTTGTCTCTCGGCGGCGCTGACGGCGCTGTCGAGTTGGCGGTGCAGGCAGCAGAGGTTGGTGCCGTGCGATTTCAGGCCCAGTGGACAGGTGTGGATGCGGTGCGAAGTGTCTGTGAGGTTGACGATGTCGAGCAGCGTCAGTTGGTCCGCCGGGCGGGCGAGCACAAAGCCGCCGTTCAGGCCACGCTGCGAGCCGAGGATCGAATGGCGGACCAGGCTCTTGAGGATCTTGGCCAGGTACGCGGGCGGGATCTTGCCGGCCGCGGCGATCTGTTGGATCGTCATCGGCACGGCTGGGTTGCCCGCCAGGCAGAGCACGGCCCGCAGGGCATATTCGGCGCTCATTGAAATCATCGCGGCCTCCGTTGCGGAAGAATCATGATAACTGGACCTTTATATCCAGAATAGTCGCGATATACTAAGAAGTCAAGTGGAGAATCGTGTCCAGAATCGGTTTTCAGGAGCGAATCCACATTCTCTGTGAGGAACTCAGCCATGCGACCTGTTGATCCCAAGCAAGCCCCCGCTCGCAGCTACCGGAAGTTGTGGATTGGGCTGTTCTCGGTGGTTCTGGCATCCTTCGCCATTCTTCTCTATTTTGGACGCGACCTCTATAACACGGCTCCGCCGATCCCGCACCGCGTCGTCTCGGCGGATGGCACGGTGCTCTTCACCGGCGAGCAGATCAAGGATGGGCAGAACGTCTGGCAGTCCATGGGTGGCCAGGAAGTGGGCACCGTCTGGGGCCACGGCGCGTACGTCGCGCCCGACTGGTCGGCCGACTACCTCCACCGCCAGGCCAACTGGCTGCTGGATCACTGGAGCACCGAACGCTACGGCAAACCCTACGCGGAACTCAGCGAGGATTTGCAGGCATCGCTGAAGCCCAGATTGAAGGCGGAACTGCGGACCAACACCTACAACCCGACCACGGGGGATCTGCTCGTGTCCGCGGATCGCGCGGCCGCCATGCAGGCCGTGGGGGCGCACTACGCCGCGTTGTTTGGAAACGACCCGACCCTGCAGAAACTACGGGAAGCGTACGCCATCCCGCCCGGCACCATCAAAGATCCGAACCGCCAGCACCTCATGAACGGGTTCTTCTTCTGGGCCGCGTGGGTGTGCGGCACCAATCGCGCCGGGCAGGACATCAGCTATACCAACAACTGGCCGGCCGAGAGCCTGATTGACAACAAGCCCGCATCCTCGATCGTGCTCTGGTCGATGGTGAGCGTCGTGCTGTTGCTGGCCGGGGTTGGCGCGATGGCCTGGTACATGGCCGTCCAGCGCCATCGCGGCGAAGAGCAACACGAAACCCCGGATCACAACCCACTGCTCAATCTCAAGGCGACGGCGTCGATGCGGGCGACCGTGAAGTACTTCTGGGTTGTGGCCGCACTGATCGTCGCTCAGGTGGGGCTGGGCGCATTGACCGCCCATTACGGCGTTGAAGGTCTCAGCTTCTTTGGTATCCCGCTGGCCAAATGGCTGCCGTATGCCGTGACCCGCACCTGGCACACGCAACTGGGCATCTTCTGGATCGCGACCGCCTGGCTGGCCACGGGCCTGTTTATCGCCCCGGCCGTTTCCGGTTACGAACCCAAATATCAGCGGGCGGGCGTCAACTTCCTGTTCGTCTGCCTGCTGATCATCGTGGTCGGCTCGATGATCGGGCAATGGTTGTCGATCCAGCAGAAGCTGAGCCTGACCACCGGATTCTACTTCGGGTATCAGGGGTATACGTATGTTGACCTCGGCCGCTTCTGGCAGATCTTCCTGTTCGTGGGGCTCTTCGTCTGGTTGGGCCTGATGACCCGCGCCATGTGGCCGGCCATCATGCGCCCAAGCGAAAGCCGCCATCTGCTGGCGCTCTTTCTGCTCAGTTCGCTGGCGATCGCCGGCTTCTACGGCGCAGGCCTGATGTGGGGCCGGCACACGAACCTGGCCATCGCGGAATACTGGCGCTGGTGGGTGGTTCATCTCTGGGTGGAAGGCTTCTTTGAAGTCTTCGCCACGGTCG
>JBEKVL010000767.1:0-3440 GCA_049514055.1 Tepidisphaeraceae bacterium
CCAGAAACGGCCCTCCAAAGCTCAATCAGATTTCAAATCGTGTACCCCCCAAGACCCCCTGCGGACCCCTGAAAATACGAGTTGATTCGCTACAATAGTGATTATTGAACCGGACACTACTGGTTTTTGGCCATCTCTATGCCGGCCGTCGTTGCACCGAACTCCGCGTGAAATTGCCCGGCCCACTCCACAAGCTGGGCCCTGCCGAATTTTTTGACCCATTGTTCACCGCTGATGGAATTGAATCGCAGGCCATTGCCCTTGCCAAGAACCTTCTCGGTCGCTCGCTCCAGGAAGTCCGAAAACTCCTTGTGTATCAGCGTATGGTTCTCTTTATTCAAGTAGGTCAGCAACTTGCTGCCACGAGGTATCGTGCTGCCCCAGGCGAATGGGAACAGGTGATGCAGGCCGGCGCATTTGTTATGTACCCAGATCGCCGTCTGCTCGCCTTGCCCGTCCTCGACGAAGTAGGTGTGCGTGTTCTCGACCTCGAAATTGTAGACCGTCACCAGTTCCGGATGCGCTTCCACCTCACGCGAAACGACCGTCGCTGCGCTTCCATCCGGCTTCTCCACCAGATCGCCGGCCTTGAGCAATTCCGCGCCTACCCAGCCTTCGCCCACGACATAGAACGGATGCTCATCCGTCGTCCGGATGACCTCCATGTTTCCATCCGTATCCTGCACGCTCAATATCTGGAGATGATCCTCCATGTGTACGAACAACTCGGATACCCACCCCGTGACCACCGGCCCATCCGGGTCGAACGCGTCCCGCGTCAGGATTGTGTCGCCGACCTCGATGTCCTCGATGTTCTTCGTGATGAACCGATCCGGATTCTCAGGATCCACCCCGACAATCACCTTCGTCCCGGCCACGAAGCAACCGCCGGTGAAAATGCACTTGAGGGTCCGACCGAACCACTTGGCCGTGCCTGCGACTGCCTTGGCCGCCCCTCCCACCAGCACCGCCCCCGCCCTTGCAGCACCGGCGATGGCCTTGGCACAGGGCGTCGCCAGTTTGCCCAGCATCCGCCCGGCCACCGGAATCGCCGCCCCCACAAGCGCGTTCACCGCCAGGTCTGTGATGCAGCCCATGGCGTTGCCCTCGATCACCCCCTGCGTCAACGCCAGCGCACTCCGCGCGATCCCCACCGCACGCGCGGCCAGCAATGCCGGCGGATAGAACAGGCACCCGGCAATCGTCAACGCAATCTCCGCCCCGGCCAGGATCGCGTCCACCACTTTCAACGCCACCTTCTTGGCAAACGCATCCGCGATCTCGGCGGCCGCCCGGTCAAACTCCGGCTTACGGATCTTCCGGGCCTCGGTCTGCCGGGCCTTTTCGGCCGTGATCGCCGCGTCTTCACCGATCTTCAGGTATCCCGCCTCGGCGCCGATCCGCACCGCCATGTCATGCACCGCGGCGGCGTTGGCGGATAGCCTGGCCTTCCGTGCTGGCGATGTTGACTGCTGTGCCGAGTCCCCCGTAAACGTTGGCCGGATCAACCGGCACAGTGACGGTGGCGAGGGCGTCCATCGCATCTTTCGAGAGCAGGTCGATGCTCCCCGCGGCGGTGGCGGTTATCGTCATGCTCGCCAGGCTGGTTGCGGAGATCTTGCCGCCCGAGGTCGTGGCGGTGATACGGCCGATGTCCTGCGCCAGGAGCGTGATGTCATCGGCGGCGGTGATCGTGCCGCCCTCACCGCCTCCCAGCGTGCCATCGGCTTCCACATCCACCGAGCCCAATGTCGCCGTGATGTTCTGGGTTTGGACGTCTGCCAACGACGAAATCTGCACCGAGCCGGTTGCGGTGGTGTTGATACTGCCGATTCCGCCGTTGGTCGTAATCTGCACATTGGATGCGTTGGCGGCAATACTGCCGGCGACTCCGGCCGAGACGTCCTGCCTCACCTGGCCCCAGACATCCAGATCAATGTCGCCGCCCGCCGTGACAGACGCATCCAGGTCGCCGGCGACAAACGCGCAGATGTAACCGCCGGCGTTTTCAAGCGTCGCGGGATCTCCGCCGCCATCGGTTGGCGTGCTGAGCGACCCGGTCATGTTGCCCCAAGCGTGCAGGTCAATGGAGTCAAAGCCGCTGATGGCTCCACTCACGTTCCCGTGAGCCTGGATACCGACCGCCCCAAGCTCTGAGGTGATGTTGCCTTCCACCTTGCCGTAGGCGGTGACATCCACGCCATACTTCCCGGAAACATTTCCCGTCACGTCAGCGGACGACATGACATCGACGACAATGACATCGACGACACCATTGTCCGAGGTCACGCTGGCCGTTATATTGCCGCCCGCGTGGACCGACATCTGGGCCTGCGAGCCGTCCGTCGTTATGCTGCCCGATATCGTGTTGACCGCATCCGCCACGCCGTTGTTGGCTTTGATGGTGCCGCTTACATTGAATGCTGCGATGCTGAGGAACTGGCTGCCTTCATACTGTCCCGACACGTTGCCATAGGCCAGGACTTTCAGAGACGAACTCGCCTTGGCAGTCCCCACCACATCGCCCCTGGCGACAATCACAATGTTGGGGACGTCGATGCCGGAGCCCAAGTCCACTTTGCCCAGCGAAAAAAGGCTCAGTGTGCTGTCGATGCGCCAGACACCGGACTCGATCTTGCCGGTGCCGAACACGCTCGCCTTCGGGGCGGTGACGCTGGTCACCTTGACGTCGTTGGCGAAGAGCACGAAATCCACGGCCGAGCGCATGATTCCACCGATCTCACCTCCGCTGGTTTCGCTTGCGGCTCCTGCGGTGGAGATCGTGTTGCTCGAAATCTGTTGGATCGCATTGACGGTCACATTGTCCCGGGCGGTGATCTCGCCCGATACCGCCGCCGCGCAAGTGACAGAGATGGTGCCGAGATTGGCGATCAAGCCGCCATTGACGCCATCCATGACGCTGACGGTAATCCCACCCGGCACCGTGATCTTGCCTGATACCTTACCCCAGGCAGAAATGCTCAGTTCGCCGCCGGTCTGGCCAGATGCGGGGGTCACCGTTACCGAACCTGTAACATCCTTGCCCGCCCAGATCGTTCGGCCGAGGCCCACGCCGACAGAGGCCGCTTCGATGTTGCCGGAGATCTTGCCCGCCGCCCGAATTCCTGAGAACTTGCCACCGGCATGGATGGTGCCCGTGACATCGCCACCGCTGCCCAGATTGATCTTCTGGGGCACTGTCGGGGGCGTCCACGCCAGGTCTTTGCGCAACCACACGTCCACATTGGCGCCCCCAGTCAACGACAAATCAAAATTGACATCAGGGATCGCGTCGAAGACCACCGGGCTGGAGCCGTATGCGACGATCTGATCGATGTCGCCGGTATCGGCGGTCACACTGGCAGTGAGGTTGCCGCCGCCACGTTTGCCCAGCGTAATCGGACCAACACCCTGCGATGCACGAACGGAACCGCCGATAT
>JBEKVL010000768.1:0-3439 GCA_049514055.1 Tepidisphaeraceae bacterium
TCACTACATCATCTACCGCGACGGCGCGTCTTACGCCACCAGTACCACAACCACCTACACCGACACCTCGGGCATCGCCGCCGGCACCCGTCACTCCTACCAGATCGTCGCCGTCAATCCCAGCGCCACCGCCAGCGCCATGTCCTCGGCCCTCAGCGTCGCTCCGCTCGGCATCACCGCCACCGCCTGCCTCTCGCCAACCTCCATCCAGATCGTCTTCTCCGAAGCCGTCGACCCCGCCTCCGCACAGCTCGCGTCCAATTATGCCATCACTGGATCGCCGGCCGCCTCCGTCACCGCCGCCGTGCTCCAGCCGGACAATGCGACCGTCATTCTCACTACGACCGCTATCAACGGCGGACGCACCCTCACCGTCAATGGCGTGAAAACCCTTGCCGGGGCCGCCTTCCCGAACACGTCGGCCACCGTGACCTACCAGGGCGGCATGATCCTCCGCGAAGTCTGGACCAATATCAGCGGCACGGCCATCAGCAATCTCACCAGCGCCGCCGGCTACCCCAACAGCCCGAACATCGTCAGCTACCAGACCAGCTTCGAAGCGCCCATCAACTGGGCTGACAACTACGGCACCCGCATGCGCGGATACGTGTTGCCCACCGTGACCGGCAACTACAACCTCTACATCGCCTCCGACGACAACGGCCAGCTCTGGCTCTCCACCGACGACAACCCGGCCAACAAGGTACTGATCGCCACCGTCTCCTCGTGGACCAATTCCGAAGCCTGGACCACCTACGCCGAGCAGGAATCCACTTCGATCCCCCTCGTTGCCGGCCATCGCTACTACATTGAAGCCCTTCAGAAAGAGGGCGGCGGCGGCGACAACCTTTCCGTCGCCTGGCAGCTCAACGGCGGCGCCATCCAGGGTCCGATCCCCGGAACCTATCTCGCTCCCTACGTGACGCCCGCGACCACCACCGCGATCACCGTCGGCGTCAATGCCCTGGGCACATCCGACAACACCCCTCCGCTCTCCGGCACCGTCAGCAGCACCACCGCCGGCATCACCGTCGGCGTCGGCTCGCGCTTCTACGCCGCGACCAACAATGGCAATGGAACCTGGACTCTGCCCGACAACGTCATCCAGCCCGCCCTGGCCGACGGAACCTATACCGTCTCCGTCAGCGCCATCGACTCGTCCACCACCCGCGGCTTCGGCTCCACCACCAACCAACTGATCGTCGACCGGACCATCCCCACCGCGACCATCACTCCCGTCACGCCCAATCCACGCGCCACGGCTGTTGATACCGCTACTGTTGTCTTCTCCGAGCCCGTGACTGGTTTTGACGTCGCCGACATCCACCTCACCCGCAGCGGTTCATCAGACCTCATCACCAATGCCGTGAATGTCTCGACCACCGACCACATCACCTGGACCGTCACCGGACTTACCGCTCTGACTGCCGCCGACGGAAGCTACACGCTCACCCTCTCCTCGTTGGGTTCCGGCATCGTCGATGGCGGCAATAACCAACTCGCGGCCAATGCCTCCGCCACCTGGACCGTCGCAAGCCAGTTGGCCGCGCCCACCGCGACCATCACGCCTGTCACACCCGGCATCCGCAACTCCGCCGTCCCCTCCATGACTATCGTCTTCTCCAAGGCGATCACAGGCTTCAATCTGGCCGACCTCACACTCAAGTGCAATGGCGGAGCGAATCTGCTCACCAGTTCCCAGTCCCTGACGACCTCCGACAACCAGACATACACGCTCTCGGGCCTCGCCCCGCTGACCAGCGCCGCGGGCGTCTACACGCTGGCCCTCACGGCCGCCGGTTCCGGCATCAGCGACACCAGTGGCCACGCCCTCGTCGCCGACGCGTTCGGCACCTTCACCGTCGATCTCACCGCGCCCACGGTCTCCATCACGCCCGTCAGCCCCACTCTACGGAACTCCCCAGTCTCTTCCATGAACATCGTCTTCTCCGAAGCCGTTGCCGGCTTCAATCTCGCCGATCTCTCCCTGACGCGCAATGGCGTCCCCGTTTCCCTTGCCTCCCTCTCCACCGCCGACAACCAGACCTATACCCTCACGGGCCTCGCCGCCATCACCAACGTTACCGGCACGTACGTCCTGACCCTCCAGGTCGCCGGGTCCGGCATCACCGACCTTGCCGGCAACGCCCTCACCGGTAATACCCTCACCTCGTCCTTCACCGTGGATGTCACCCCGCCCACTGTCACGATCGCGCCCGTCACGCCCAACCCCCGCAACTCCGCCGTCCCCTCCATCGCCATCGTCTTCTCTGAGCCCGTCACCGGCTTCGACCTCGCCGACCTCTCTTTGACCTGCAACGGAACCCCCCTCGTCCTGACCTCCCTGTCCACCTCCGATAACACCACCTTCACGCTCGGCAATCTCACGTCGCTCACCGGGGTTTCCGGCAGCTACGCCCTGACCCTCACCGCCGCCGGCTCCGGCATCATCGACCTCGCCTCCAACCCCCTGGCCAGCAACGCCACCATCGCCTGGGCCGCCGACACCGTGGCCCCGACCGCTGCAATCGCGGCCGTCAGCCCCAATCCACGGGCCGCCGCCGTCTCCTCCATGACCATCACCTTCTCCAAAGTCGTCACGGGGTTTGCCATCGCCGATCTCTCGCTCACCTGCAACGGAACCAGCATCCCGCTTGCCTCCGCATCCCTGGGCACCTTGGACAACACGACCTACACCCTCTCGGGCCTGGCCTCCCTGACCGCCGCCTCCGGCGCCTACACCCTCTCGCTTCCCGCCGCCGCTCCCGGCGTCACCGATCTCGTCGGCAACGCCCTCTCCAACTCTGCTTCCTCTTCCTTCACTGTCGATGTTACCGCTCCCATCGCCACCGTCACGCCGCCCTCGCCCAACCCCCGCAACTCCGCCGTCTCCTCCCTGACCATCGTCTTCTCCAAGCCCGTCTCGGGCTTCGTTCTCGCCGACCTCACCCTCAAACGCGGTTCCCTCTCCATCCCGCTGACCGCGCTCTCCAGCTCCGACAACACCACCTACACGCTCAGCGGCCTCTCGTCGTACACGGGGGTTGCCGGAACCTATACCCTCACCCTGACCGCCGCCGGCTCCGGCATCACCGACGCCCTCGGCAATGCGATGACTGCCAACGCCACCGGCACCTGGGTCGTCGATACCACCGCGCCGACTGTCATCTCGATCAACCGCGCCGGCTCAACTCCCACGAACGCCACCAGCCTGCAATACACCGTCACCTTCAGCGAAAACGTGACCGGCGTCGACGCCACCGATTTCGCACTGGCGCTGACGGGAGTGACCGCCACCATCGGGACCGTCACCGGCAGCGGCACCACCTACACCGTGCCCATTACCGGCGTCTCTGGAACCGGCACTCTCGGGCTGAAACTCCTCAATGACCACAGCATCGCCGACCTGGCTTCCAACGCACTGGCTGGCACCTCCTTC
>JBEKVL010000769.1:0-3429 GCA_049514055.1 Tepidisphaeraceae bacterium
CTCAGACGCAAGGCGTTCACGCTCGTTGAGTTACTGGTGGTCATTGGCATCATCGCGCTGCTGATTGCGATGCTGTTGCCGGTGCTAAAGAAGGCCCGGGACGCGGCGGGGCGTGTGGCTTGCGCCTCGCAGATGCGACAATTAACCGCCGCCTGGATGATGTACGCCAACGACCAGAAGGGGATCCTGCTTTCCCCTGACACCGGCCAGCCGTGGGGCTGGACCAGTTCGGCCGCCGGGGAGGCAGGCATCAAGGACGGCACGCTCTACCCATACATCAAATCGGTGAAGCTGTACCGTTGTGCCGCCGACGAGTTCCAGGGACGCTTCATCAGTTATTCACTGAACCAGTACCTGGGAACTTCCCAGATCGGTGTCTGGTCCGACTACTATGAAATCACCAGAATGGCCAGCATCCGGCAGTCCTCGAACACCATCGTTCTTGTCGAGGAGGATGACCCGCGTGGCTACAACGAAGGCGGCTGGGTCCAGTGGTATCCGCTCAGCAACAAGCCCGGTCAATGGGTCGACTTTGTCGCGAAGTGGCATCAAGGAGGCTGCAACTTCTCCTTCGCTGATGGCCACGCTGAATGGAAGCGATGGGATGATCCGCGCACACTCGCCATCATCGACTTCTACGCCACCACGCCGAACAATCCGGATTTGGATTGGGTCCGACTCAGGGTCATCAACTGGCCCAACCATTCGCCTTGAGACGCGAATAAGGGGCCGGAGCAACCTGGAAAAAGAAACGCCACGGGCCGCCTCCATTCAGAAGCGGCCTGTGCGGTTGCCTATGCGAATGCCGATCCGAACCTCAGCATCAGTGTTAACGGCTACTCGTCGCGGACCAGCCGGAACCCGGCAAAGGGGGCATCGGACATCCACCACTTGCTCTTGGGATCCTGCGGGTCGCGCTGTTGCCAGTCAGGGCCCCACTGCTCGCGGAATTTCGTGCTGATCTTGCTGGCCGGATCCTTGAACGATCCGCCCTTGATGACTTTCACATCTTCCTCTTCCGACTGCACAAATTCGCCGACGTTGCCGAGCATGTCGTACAGCCCCCATTTGCTGGGCTTCTTCTTGCCGACGGGCTGGGTCTTCTCATTGGAATTCTCGGCCGTCCAAGCGATTTCGTCGAGTTGCTCCTTGGTGAGTTTCTCGATCGGCGCCCCGCCGCTGCGGGCGGCGTATTCCCATTCGGCCTCGGTCGGCAGGCGATACTTCTTGCCCGTCTTCTTGTTCAGCCAGTTGATGTAGTGGATGACGCCCTCATAGGCCATGGAAATGGCCGGATAGCCTTCATGGCCGAAGCCGCGATCCGGCGGGGCATACGGCGGGCTGGGCCGGGTTTCGGCATCGACGCCCTTGATCTTCTGCTCGGCCGTCAGGTCGAGGCGGAAGGCCCAGGTGTCGAAGATGTCCCAGGTGGCCTCGGTTTCCTGGATCCAGAACGACTTGACGGCGACTTCCTTGTCTTTGCCATCCTTGTCCTTGATGGTGATCTTCCCGGCGGGCACCTGCCGCATCTTGAAGGTGGCCGTCACGCCGGGAATCTTATCCTCGGCCTGGGGCAGGTTGGCATCCTGGGCAAGCGCTATCCCGGCGACGGGCATCAGCATGGCGGCCTGCATCATGATTGTGCTTAAGAACTTACGCATCACAACTCCTTCTTTGCCCCGACGAATGCCGGAGGCTCTAATGATTGTACACTTTTGCGGTCGATCCGTTGCCGCCAGCCGATGCGGCAGCCCGGCAAAGGGTCTGCCCGCGTTTTTCGGCAAACCGTGTATTTGTAGCCGCGATCAACGATCGCGGCAGCGTTTGCCAAAACAGACGGACACACCCGTCGGCAAACGACCAAGCCCGCGGTTCGATTGACGCGCGGATTCTAGGGGATGAAAAGCAAACCACCAAGGGGTGCGGGCAGATCAGGGTCATCGCATTCCAGCGCTAAGAGTGCCGCCAGTGCCCTCACTGGCAGACTTCGGTGGCGAGCGTGCGGCCACGTTCGCAAAATCGCCCGGCCGGCCGATCCGTCAGGCTGCCTGCGAGATGCTGGAGGAGCGGCGGCTGCCGACAATCTGGGTGGACGCCATTTCGCCGGGGCCGACGCGGGGTGGAACGACGCTGGGGAATGCGTACGCGGCGTGTGAACTGCAATAGTCAATGCACATCTACTATGAACTTATTATCACTTAATAGTTATATTTTGATCATCATACAGATATTCTATTGACATTATAAAATCATCGGATTAAACTGCCCGCTGGGTTGTAATTGACAAGTTACACAGGGCTTCAAGGGAGGTTCCGGTGCCTGCGTTCTCGTTGCTTCACCGCGCTTTGACGCCGGTTCTGCACGTGCTCCTCGGCCAGGCCGACATCCGTGCCAACGCCCGAGCCGGCACGCTCGGCCGGCGTACGCGGCGTATCCCGCGGATTCGACCGCGTCCGGCCATCGTCGAAGCCCTCGAACCGCTGCAACTGCTTTCCTCCGACGCTCTCACCCTGCACACCGGCTACATCTGCCTCTGCCCCACGGATGCCAACGTCGTTCAGGTCTACGCCTCGACAACCGCCACCGGCACGCCCGAGCACAGCTACACCCGCTCCGATCTCACCTCCCTCATCATCCACGGCACCACCGGTGACGACACCCTCACCATCGACTACTCCCACGGCACGCCCCTCAAGGACGATGTCCTCACCTACTACGCCGGCCTCGGCCATGACACGCTCAACCTCATCGGCCGCGCCACGATCCGCGCCACCATTAACCCCAGCCCCACCGCCGCCCGCCGCGGTTCCGTCAACGCCTATTTCCAGACCTTCGCCTACGCCGGGGTCGAGGCCATCTCCGCCTCCAACTTCAGCGCTGTCACTCTGGTGACTCCCAATCTCGGCGACACCATCACCCTCAACCGCACCACGGCCGGCGTGGCCGGCATTTCCGGCTCCAGCGGCTCGGTTGACGTCCCGGCCATCTCCATCGCTGCCGACATCCCCAAGGTCGTCCTCGATCTGGCCACCAATAATGCGGCCAATGCCACCAACGCTGTCTTCCTTACCGGTTCGCACGACCCGACCAGCTTCTCCTACGCCTACACTTGCATCGACTTCGGCTCCGGCAGCAACACCTTCACAAGCTCGGCCACCCAGGCCACCGTCCAACTCACCGGCCCGGCCATCGCCGCTATCGTTTCCCCCACCACCGTCTCCGCCGTCGCAGAACTCGACTTCGTCACCCACCAGACACTCAATTCCCTCACTCTCGACGGCACGGCCAAGGTGAAGATGGCCGCCGAGACGCTCCGCGAACTGCATCTGAACTCGCTCACCCTGCCCTCCACCGCCTCGCTCGACCTCAACGCCAGCACACTGATTCTCGACTATGATCCGCAGGGCACCAACCCCTCGGGGACGATCC
>JBEKVL010000770.1:0-3422 GCA_049514055.1 Tepidisphaeraceae bacterium
GGTCAGCGCCCATGACAATACCTCACCCAAGTCTGTCTTGGCGATCCAAATCGCGGTCGAGGACCCAAACCAAGCAACTCTGTTGATATTACCAAGACCCACCTGCACGGCAATGGGAACCCGCAGAGAACAAACAAACCGCGTCGATCTCAGTTCGGCAGATGGCGGCCACGACCCGCCGTTTCGCTCGTCCCTTGGTTCGGGCGGGCATGTTGTGCTCCGGTCAGGCGACACGCGATCGCCCTGGCACGGTGGGTCAGCCGCACTGGAACACGGCGCTGGGCTGTAAGCACTCAAAACAGAAGAAGACGTAGATCAGCCCGACGTCGCCCATCATGTATTGCTGCTCATCGGACAGGCAATCCACGCGATGCGGGTTGTGTTTGGCATCGTGTTCGATGGAGTCAATTTGTCCGATGAAAACCATCTCGCCATTGCAATGCGGACATTGCGGCGTCTCGTCGCTTTGATCCCAGTCCGGGGTGCCGCCGAGTTTGCTGCGCAGACCAAGCTTGCCACTGCCCGCGGCTTCGCCGGCGGGCACCCTCTCGAACAACATGCGGTATTCACGCAGTTGTCTGGCCATACGCTGGCCCTACTTCATCTCCTTCGCCTTGGCGCGCACTTCGTCCAGCGTGCCGACGTAGAGGAATGCCTGCTCGGGGAGGTCGTCGGCTTTGCCTTCGCAGATTTCGTCGAAGCTCTTGAGCGTGTCGGCCAGCTTCACGTAGCTGCCCTTCTTGCCGGTGAACTGCTCGGCGACGAAGAACGGCTGGCTGAAGAAACGCTCGATCTTGCGGGCGCGAGCGACGATCAACTTGTCCTCTTCCGCCAGTTCGTCCACGCCGAGAATCGCGATGATGTCCTGCAAATCGCGGTAGCGCTGCAGCATCGTCTGCACCTTGCGGGCGATGCGGGCGTGCTCGTCGCCGACGATGTCGGCCGACAGGGCGCGGCTGGAGGAAGCCAGCGGATCGACGGCCGGGTAAATGCCCTTGGCCGCGATGTTGCGTTCGAGGTAGATGAAGGCGTCCAGGTGCTGGAAGGCGTTGGCCGGGGCAGGGTCGGTCGGGTCGTCGGCGGGGACGTAGACGGCCTGCACCGAGGTGATGGCGCCGTTCTTGGTGCTGGTGATGCGTTCCTGAAGCTCGCCCATTTCCGTGGACAGGGTGGGCTGGTAGCCCACGGCGCTGGGCATGCGGCCGAGAAGTGCGGACACTTCCGAGCCGGCCTGCGTGAAGCGGAAGATGTTGTCGATAAACAGCAGTGTGTCAGCGCCGGTTTCATCGCGGAAATACTCGGCCATGGTCAGGGCGCTCAGGGCGACGCGGAGACGCGCGCCTGGGGGCTCGTTCATCTGGCCGAAAACCATGACGGTCTGATCGATGACGTGTTTGCCGGTGGTGCCGATCTGGGCTTCCTGCATTTCCAGCCAGAGGTCGGTGCCTTCGCGGGTGCGTTCGCCGACGCCGGCGAAGACGGAATAGCCGCCGTGCTGCTGGGCGATGCGGGCGATGAGTTCCTGGATGACGACGGTCTTGCCCAGGCCGGCGCCGCCGAACAGGCCGGCCTTGCCGCCACGGAGGAACGGGGTGAGCAGGTCGATGACCTTGATGCCGGTCTCGAAAACCTCGGCCTTGGGGGTGAGGTCCATGAACGGGGGCGGTTCGCGGTGGATCGGGCGGCGCTGGTCGCACTTGACCGGGCCGCGATTGTCGACCGGTTCGCCGAGCAGATTGAAGACCCGGCCGAGGGTTTCCTTGCCGACAGGGACGGAAACCGATGAGCCGGTGTCGATCACGTCCAGCCCGCGGGAGAGACCATCGGTCGAGCCGAGTGCGACCGCACGAACGCGGCCGCCGCCAAGGTGTTGTTGAACTTCGCCGACAAGATGGGTCTTCTGGCCATAGGCTTCCCAGTTCACTTCGACGGCATTGTAGATGGCCGGGAGGTGTGATTCGGGAAACTCCGCGTCGAAGGTGGAGCCGATGACCTGGGTGACTTTTCCGATTGCGGGCATGATGAAATTCCTTGGTCGATGTCGGTTGCCACAGAGTGTGCTTCAGCACACGACGTACCTGCCAGTGATGCAACCTCGGTCGGTTCCGGGACTACGAAGTCCGAGAGGCCCGGAGAGAGAGGGATTGTATTGGATCGGGATCGGCTGGCAAGTCGCCCGGTCAGCGGTCAGGGGCGTGACCATTTGTCCGGACGTTCCATCGAAAGCACAAACCGTCATCTCGAGCGTACTCGCGAAAGCCTGCCCTGAGCAAAGCCGAAGGGGATCTGGCCTCGAAGTCCAAAGCCAGATTCTTCGCGAGTACGCTCAGAATGACAACTGTCGTAGTGGAAACGACTTGCAGCCTGTCCGGATTTGTGGTCACGCCCCGGTCAGCCAGCCACTTTCTTCCAGCGGGCTTCGTGGCGCACGAGGTGGCTGACGATACGCTGCATTCCCGCGACCGCCTGCCGGGCCGCGGGGTCTTCCGCGCTCTGCACGAACTGAACGCCCACGACCAGCGACATGTCGGAAAGCGTCTTGTAGTGACGAACCCGCCCCTCGACCACCAGTTCCTGGCCTTCGAACTTGACAGTCACGCGCAGCCGCTGGTTAACGGCCAGTTCATACGGCTTGCCATCGTGCTGGGCCACGCAGAAACCGAGGCCCCCTTCGCTGATATCGCGGATGCTCAGCGGTATTTCGTGGGTCGAGCCGACCTTCTTCTCCAGCCGCTGCTCCTCGGGGATCTTCCATGCCCGCACGGTGCAATCGGCCGCCGGCGACACGCTTGCACGGTAGCCGACACGCCGCTGCACGGTCTTCAGGGCCGCCGGCCGCCGCAGCCGGAGATGTATCGAAGGTGCTTGCAGAGGCGTGCGGGTCCGCTGGAGATCGACCGCCGTGGTCGCGAAGATGAACTTGGTCTGTTCCAACCGGAAAGTCATGCCGACGGTCGTCTTGCAATCGACGATCTGCTGAAGGAGCAAGTCCTGGTCCGCGGCCGTCTCGATCAACAGAGACTCCTCGTCCAGCGTCATGAGGCGGACCTTGAAGTGCCGCAGCGTCCCGCCGACCGGAATGGACAACACCGCCGCAACGTGTTGGGCGACAGCAGTTTCAAGCGGATCGGAGCGCAAGGTCTTCATGTTGATGCCAGCCGGCGGAATCGACCAGATGTATCATCGGCGGGATCATGCCGGGGCTGAAGCCCCCTGGAAGGAGAATCGAGGTTTAGAGGGTCGCGCTCTTGCGGGCGGGGGCAAGCCGCCGCGACTCGTCGGCGGAAACGTCGTCCGGTTCCGGAACGCTCACCATCAGCCGCGGCAGCCGCGGTGCGTGGTACGCCCGGCGCCCGGCGAGAGAGAGCACATCCTCGGTGATTCCCCGGTGCCGGCCCCACACGTCCGCCAGCAGCGCCAGC
>JBEKVL010000771.1:0-3410 GCA_049514055.1 Tepidisphaeraceae bacterium
AAGCGGCCGCACAGACTGCGGCCCTCCCGTGTGCCGGAAAGTATGGCCCGGCGCGCAAGCGCCGCCCCGGCTCCGCGGTGGAAGGCTGCGTCAAACCAAAGGGATGATGACTATGCCGAAACTCGCTCACTGGACGTTCGCGTGTCTGCTGATGACCTTCACGTCTCTGGCTTTCGCCGCCGACAAGATCAGCCTGCTGATCATTGACGGCCAGCACAACCACGCGTGGGCCAAGACCACCCCGGCCATCAAGGAGATGCTGCTCAAGACCGACCGCTTCAACGTCGAAGTCGCCACCCTCAAGGACAAGCAGGCGAGCGAGGCCTTCAAGCCCGATTTCGCCAAGTACCAGGTCGTGCTCATGAACTACCACGGCTCGGACTTCTCTCCGGACACCCAGCAGGCATTCGAGAAGTTCGTGCATGACGGCGGGGGCCTGGTCTTCTATCACGCCGCCATCTTCTCATTCCAGAAATGGGACAACTGGAACAAGATGATGGGCCTGGGCTGGCGCGACAACAAGTTCGGCGACCGCATCTCCATCGACGACGCCGGCAAGATCGTGCGCACACCCAAAGGCGAAGGCCCCGGCGCCAGTCACGGCCCCGCCCACGAGTTCGAAGTGATGACCCGCGAAATAGACCATCCGGTCATGATGGGCCTGCCGGAAAAGTGGGCGCATGTGAAGGATGAACTCTACCACGGCCAGCGAGGCCCGGCCGAGAACATGACGATCCTCGCCACGGCCTTCAGCGCCAAGGACAAGGGCGGCACCGGCACCAACGAGCCGATGGTCTGGGTCGTCCCCGTCGGCAAGGGCCGGGTTTTCGTCAGCACGCTCGGCCACGACGTCCCGGCCATCAGCGACCCCAACGCCTCCGCCATCCTCGTGCGCGGCTGCGAATGGGCCGCCACCGGAGCGGTGACGATCCCCGCTCCGAAGTAACACCCGCTCAAACGCCAACCCGGAACATACGACCGGCTCTTGTCACGATCTGAAATCGCCCTGCCGGATGTTGGTGGGACAGACATTCCTGTCTGTCTTTCCAGTCTGTCATCAAATGGCCAGTAGGACAGACATTCCTGTCTGTCTCTCCAGTAACAGACATTCCTGTCTGTCGGAGTCTTCTTGCCCCGACCAAGCCATTCGAAGGGATACTCCCGATCATGTCATGCGCCCATAATCCCCGGCCACACCCGTCAACCATTGGCCATTCGCCATTCCCGCATCTATACTCCGCCGCTCTCGATGAGTACCGATCTCGACCATTCCGACGACCGCCGTTTCCTGGCCTACCTTCTTGTGCTCCTTGGCGTTCTCTATGCCCTGTTGCTCGGGCCGCAGTGGTCGGCCGGACCGGACACCGCCTACTACATTTCCATTGCCCGGTCGATTGCGATCGGCCGCGGGGTCGAGTTCAACGGCGGGGCCGTCGGCCGGGCCCCGCCGGGCTGGCCATTGCTGCTCGCCGGATTGTTGCGCATCTCCTCCAGCTTCATGTTCCTGTGCCTTTGCAACCTGCTGATGCTGCTGGGGTCGGCCGCGGCCTGGTATCGCATCGTCCGGCGCATGGTTCCGCCCGCACGCGCGTTTGCCATCGTCCTGCTCTCGGGCATCCTCTACTGGTGGTATTGCTCCACGGTGCAGCTCCGTACCGAGGCGCTCTTCTGCGTCATCTTCTCGCCGGTCGTCCTGCTGGCCCTGCAGGTCGCCGAAGGCCGCCCGGGCAGGTGGCGCATCGCACTCATCCTGCTCGGCTGCGTAGCCATGGTCTTCGTCCGCTTCGCCGGACTGGCGGCCATCGCCGTCGTCGTCGCGGCGCTGCTGACCCGGCTCGCGCAGACACGCCGCAACTCGCTGATCGTGGCCGTGGCGGTGATCGTCGTCACAGCCGTCAGTTTCCAGGCCACCCGCAAGCTCATTACCGACATCCTTCCTCAGTACATTGTGCCTCGCCCGCACATGGGCGAGCCGATTCCCGGCGTATCCGCCCTCGACGCCTTCGACCGCGAGGAAGGCGCCCCGCCGGTGATGACCAGTGTCTTCGGCAACGGAAAGACCCTGGTCTACGCCGGCCGGGCCGCCTCCGCGGGCCAGTGGCTGGCCGGCTATTTCTGGATGCCCCTGCACGCCGCAAACTCCAATCCCTCCGCCGCGGTGATGGTCAATCTCTTCGGCTGGGTCCTCATCGGCGTGGTTCTGGCCGGAACCTGGCAATGCGGCAGACAAGGTTCTCTTCTGCCGCTGGGCGCCGTGCTGTATGCCGGCTCGATCATCGCCCGCTGGTCCACGGTCAACCCGCGCTACCTCATGCCCGTGGCGCCGCTGCTGCTATTGGCTTTCTGGCTGGCCATGGACCACTTCCGCACCAGCCTCAAGTCCCCGGTCATTCAGAAGCTCAACCGGGCTACGGTGCGGCTCTGGATCGCCTCGTTGATCCTCGCCAACGGCGCTCTGTACGCCGTCGACGTCTTCATCGCCCGATCTGCCCACTTCTACTACTATTACAATGGAGGTGAACTCCAGCAGCTCGCCTCGGTGTCCAAGTATCTTCTCGATCACAATATCGCCGACGGTGAAGTCGCCACCAACTGCTTCATTGTCTCCACCATCAACAAGGTCCGCACCAACGGCTATGCCCATCGCGGCCTGGTTCTGCTTACCGACTGCGGCATCAATGTGGTGCCCAACAACGTCGAGGCCCCCGGAGTTTCAGGACCCAGGAAAACCAGGACGTCGAAACAGGCCACCGCCACGCACCCGTCGACCAATCCCGCCGTCATCGAGCTCGAGAAGGTAATGGAGGCCATCCGCGACGGCCGCCCCGACAACCCCGCCGTGGCCCGCTTCTGCCAGCTTCGCGGCATCCGCTACTACGTCTACCGCCCGCCCGGCTCGCACGCCTGGCATTTCCGCAGGAGCCAGTTGCCTTCGCTACTCGTGGGCAAGCACAAGGCGGCCAGGGACGCGCCCGACTGGGAACTGTACGAACTCATCAACGGCAAGCTGAAGCACGTGCCCTTCCCGCTGCTGGAAGACTGGCCGCGCGGCGTGCCGTGCATGTGAGCGCAAAGTGCCGCCGGTGCCCTCACCAGCGGATTCCCGACCGTGCATATAACGCCACAAACCGCCAGTGAGGACACGGGCCGCCGTTCTCAGGCACACGCGATCGTCCTTTCCCCACGGAGATGCAACCCCACCCGGATCGGCGCATATTCCCCATGGCGGGCACAACAGAGGAGGCTGGCTATGGGAACGTGGCATAAGTGTGCGATCGGTATTCTGCCCGGGTTGGTTCTGGTCATGGCGACGTGCGTGATGGCCGGGGAAGCCCCGGACACGGACAAGCTCACCGCGGCCTCGCTGGTTTCCTTCACTCACGAGGATGCTTATGTGGAGGCCGTGATTG
>JBEKVL010000772.1:0-4171 GCA_049514055.1 Tepidisphaeraceae bacterium
GGCCCAGTTCACGCACAAACGCCGCGAGGTTCCCAAGGGAGAGAGTCCGATGGCCAAGCGGCTGCATCCGCAGCGCGAGAGCCGGCTCTGGAGCAAGGGGGCGGCGGCCGTGGGACGGCCGCCCCAAGGCAAGCTCTGGGTGAACCTCATGGACCGCGGCGGCGACACCTTCGAGAGCATGGAGCGGCAGCAGAAACTGGGGCAGATATTCGTGATTCGCAGCCGTTCGGATCGGAATGTGGAGGTGGCGGACGCCGGCGGGCGGCGGCGTAAGCGCAAGCTGCACAAGTGGGCGCGGAAGCTGCCGCGGCTGGGCCGGCGGGAAGTGGCGGTGTCGGCGCAGGCGGATCGGGAGGCGCGGACGGCGACGGTGGCGGTGGGCTGCGGCCCGGTGCGGCTGCTGGTGCCGCATTTCAAACGCGGCGAGCATGGCGATGAGCCGCTGGAGGTGTGGGTGGTGCATCTGCAGGAGGTCGACGCTCCCAAGGGCGTGGTCCCGCTGGAGTGGATTCTGCTGAGCAATCGCCCGACGGAGACCCGGGAGCAGGCCTTTGAGCGGGTGGACTGGTACAACTGCCGGCCGATTGTCGAGGAATATCACAAGGCACAGAAGACGGGATGCGGCCTGGAACTGCCGCAGTTCACGACGCTCAAGGCGATGCAGGTGACGATGGCGTTGTTGTCGGTGGTGGCGGTGCAGTTGTTGCGGCTGCGGGACTTGTCCCGCCGGCCCGACGCGGACACGATTGCGGCCACGGAAGTCATCGACGCGGATTATGTGGAAGTGTTGAGTCTGTGGCGTTTGAAGGAGGCGAAACTGGATTGGAGCGTCAAGGAATTCCTGTACGCGTTGGCGCGACTGGGCGGGCACCTGGGCCGGCGGGCGGGGGGATCGGCCTCCAGGGTGGCTGGTGTTGTGGCGCGGATGGATGGAGTTACAACGGCTGGTAGACGGGGCCAGGCTGATAGGGAGGGAAAGATGTGGGTAAACTTGAGGCGTCTCGCCCATGCGTGTCGGTACTCCGACACCTCTCCTCTTTGCCCGGAAAAATGGTCACGCCCGGTTGCGTTACACGCGACGGATGCCTGATGCTCATTCTCTGGCGGGTTGGGTTGCGGACTGAGGCTGTGTTCTACCACGCGGTGAGATACGAACCTGATAAGAGACGGATACTGGAGGCGACGTGGCTCGGATCTGTTCATTCAGCGCAGCCAGATCGGTGCCACTATCGACCGAGCCCGTGACGAGGAGGGGACCGTTGCTGACAGTGAAATCGTAACAGAACACGACGCGGGAGAATCTGGCGTCATTTGCAAGGGCGCTCTGAACTACTTGTATGTGTTTTCGAGCCTTTTCCATATTGTCAAATGTTTTCCCGATAACCACAAAGACAAGCACCACGCCCGTTACAAACAAAGCAATCACCGCCCCAATGGCCACCACATACGCAATGGAAACGCGTTTTCGCCATCGGCCGTCCGAACGCGGCCTTGGTGGGCCAGCGTCGTTGTGAGGATGTATTTGCTGGTCATCCATATTAGGTCATCCAGAAGGTAGTCTATACACCAAGTTGCTGCTTCACGGGGCATCACCCCGCCATCAGTCTCCGCAACCCGGCCGAGATCATCTGAGAGCGATTGAGCCCGTGTCTTCTGGCAAAGAGATCGGATTGCTTCAGCAGGCCGGCCTCCAGCGAGATCATCACCCGCTTGACGCCCTTGCCAACTTTGGGCCGGCCCATCTTCTTGCGGACTGCTTCCCATTGTTTGCGCTCGACCGCGTTCAGAGGTCGGCCGGGAAGACCGTCGGGACCGACGGGCAGTTCACGATCGAACTCTTTAGTTGCTTCGCGAAGTTCGGCGGTGGTCATCTGATCGTATGGTTCTTTGTTTGTGTTCATTCCTACTTCGCCGGCGGCGGCGGCACGTCCGCCATGGGGCTCTTCTTGGCCGGATCAACTTCGATCGTCCGCAGGGCCTCGTCCTTGGCGAACTTCAGCCCGCCCAGTTCGGGAAGGTAGCGGTACTTCTTCACGGTGTTGTCGTATTCCTGGCGGGTCTTGAATCGTTCGCGGTAGAGCACCTGGTTCTGCTGCTGCACCTTCTCCCAGCCGCCGTGCTGGTTCTTGAAGTACCACAACTCGATGCGCCAGATGACTTCCGTGCCCTTGTTGGCATAGAAGCCGTTGTCGCGGATCAATTCGGCCAGCACGGTCGCGCGGTCCTGGTTGCCGTTGAACAGGAGCATGTTCCGCTTGTTCTCGAAGGCCTGGATCCCGTCGAAAAGCTCGCGCAAGGCGGTCTTGTCCTCGTCATCCAGCGGCTCGGCCTGCTTGGGCTTCTTCTCGGTCAGATACCACCCCATGTCCACGCCGCGCAGGATCGTCCCGTCTTCGAGCGTGATGATCACGTCGTATTTCGTGGACGGTAGCAGGTTCTCGAACTTGATCGTGCCGCTGCCGGCGACGCCTTGCGTCTCAAGTTTCAGATCGGGGCAAGTGGCCACGCCGCTCTTGATCTTCGTCCCGGCCGGCAGTTTCACCTCGAGCGACGGCCCGGCCGCCAGCACGCTGAGACTCCCCAGAAGGACGAACGCGGCGACGATTGCGGTGCGCATGGTCATGGTCTGCTCCTCAGCGTGATCATACCCGAAGAGTTCGCCGGATCTAACGCACCTCCGCACCGACACACCTCCGCACCGATCTGTACGGCGCACATCATCGTGTGCGCCATTGGGTCAGCCGCCAACGGGCGACGGCACATGCACGGTGATCGTCCCGGTGATGGGGACCGTGTCCCCCGTCCTCGTATTCGCGATACTCTGTGCCGACGCCTGCGCCGCCGTCGTCATCTGCCCGACGAACTGGATCACGCCCGTCTTGGTGTTACGGATCGCATAGAGGAAGGGATGATCGGCGTTGAACACATGGTACACCGGCTGAGGCGGAGCACAGCTAGTCATCCCGACTCCAATGACGGTCACCGCCGCCGCCTCGGAGCCGCTTTCGTCCACCTTCACGGATGCCGCATGTTTCACAAACGACACCGCCACATCATCCCCCAAACCCAATCCTGACAGGTCGGGTGCGACAAAGAGATCTCCGAGACCCATATTCGTGAGAATGCCCTGCAGTTGGGTGCCATAGTCTTGCGTGAACTTCGGCATCGACAGAATCACGTCGCTCATGCTCGCCTGCGCAAGCCACTGATCGAGTTGCGTCTGGGTCATCGACTGCGTCAACGTGCCCAGCCCGTCGGCCGCGTCGGGAAGCACGACCACCATCTCCTCATCGCCACCTTTGTACGGCATCTCCAGCACCTTCACGCCGTCCCCTTCATACAACTTGAAAGTATCCGTCTGATGCATCATGTCGGTCTGAATCTCACTGCCATCGATATTGTGAAAGGTCTTCGCGTCGGTTGCACCCTTGCTGAATCCCTGCTCCCATTGGCCCTTGAAGTAGACGGCATTACCCAGCATCAGGCAGGTGTCGTCGGCGACATTCGACGGATCGATGATGTGCTTGATCATCCCGTTTGTCTTGTCGTCAGCCCACTTGTTGATCAGTTCGGCGACCTGATCCTTGTCGGCGAAATCCACTTTTGCCAGGTCCGCGCCGAAGGCCTGTCGCACGCTTGCCAGATAGGCGGGATCAAGCTGGTATTGCTGTCCCAGCCACAGCGCGTTGGCGACATTCAAAATGTAGTCCCGCGACGCCTGCCCCACGCCCTGGAACTGGGCGTTGAGTTCCTGGAACTGATCCATCGCCGACGTGAGATCGGCCGGCAAGTGCAGGACGCTGGCCATTTCCTCAGCCGTAACCCCCTTGGCTCCCGCATAAAGCATGCCCAGCGCGCTGGCCACGCTGAACGGCGACACGAACACATTCTGTCCATGCGCCTGCGCCGCCACCTTGGCAAACAATTCCCAGTTGAACTGGTTCAGCCCCTGGGCCAACTCCGACGCATCCACATCCGGCTGCGGCGCGACGACCGTCGGATTCACTGGATAGGAGGTGTCGCCGCCACCATTCGCGGGACCGGTCGATGCCGGGTCTTGGGGCAACGCAGGACCGATTGGCGCAAAGGGGTTAACGGCCGCCGGCAACAGTTCTTGCCCCGCAGGCGCGGGCAGTCGAGACAGAGCGGCAGGCTTCAGGCTCCCGTCGAA
>JBEKVL010000773.1:0-3402 GCA_049514055.1 Tepidisphaeraceae bacterium
CCGGCCACGCGCGAGATGGTCAGCGTGATCCGGTCGACCCTGGCCAGGTCCACGCGGCTGCCGCCGACGATCGGTTTGAGCCATGCGCCTTCGCGCGCGAGCATCCAGGCGTTCTGATCGGTGGCCGAAAGCGGGATGCGGATTCGCGCCTGGCACTGGTTGAGGAACGAGAAATGGATGTCGCAGGCCCGGCCTTTTTCGCCTTCGCGCAGTTGCAGGGTCATCACCGGCGGGTCGAGCCCATCGACCAGAACATCGGCGGTGACGTACTTCATGCCGGCGAGCGCGCCGGGCTCGATGGTGTAGAGCAGGCCGTCGCCGACGCCCTGGCATTCGTAGACGGTGCTTTGCGGCAAAGGAGTGGCGTCGGCCGACTTGGCGAGTTTGCCAAGCAGTTGCGAGGGTTGCAGGGCGAGTTGGGGCATAGATGAACCTTTAGCAATCTGGACTGTACAAGGCAATACAGAACTCAGAGCGAGTCTGTTGCCGGGAGATAATCATGGTGAAGTGTATTTTGTGGGTCGTGGTGCTTGGAACTGCTCTCAATGCCTACGCCCTTCCCGTGGTCTTCTACGTCGATCCCAAGGGAAATGATGCATGGTCTGGCACGATCGAGAAGCCTCTTGCTACGCTCCAGGGTGCCCGCAACGCCATTCAGCATCCGGTTGGCTGGCTGCATACGGGAATGGTCACGGTGATCATTGCTGATGGTGAATATCCGCTCACTGCCCCCGTGGAGTTTACGGCCGACGACAACGGTGTCACCTACACCGCCGCCCCTGGCGGCCATCCCGTCTTCTCCGCCGGCCGGGCCATCACCGGCTGGAAGAAATCCGACGGCGCTCTCTGGGTCGCCGACATTCCCGAGGCCCGCGACGGTAGATGGCGTTTCGAGCAGCTTTGGGTGAACGGCCAGCGAGCCACCCGCGCCCGCACGCCCAACACGGGCTGGTTCTACATGCAGCGGCATCTGAAGAAAGGGATCGACCCGGCCACGGGTAAGGAGGCGGACCTGGCCTCGCGGACCATCGGCGGGCGGCCGGAAGATTTCGCCCCGCTGGCGAAACTGACGCCGGAGGAAACCGCCGACGTGACCGCCGTCGTCTATCACTCGTGGGAATCGTCCCTGCACCGGGCGCAGAGTTTCGATGCGCCACAGAACATGCTCTATCTCACCGGCGGCGCGCCGTGGGCGTTCTTCGCCTGGGGCGCGTATCAGCGCTATCACCTGGAGAACTTCCGCGAGGCCCTCGACTCAGCCGGCGAATGGTTTCTGGCCCGCGACGGGAAACTCTTCTACTGGCCGCGTCCTGGTGAGGACATGGCCACCGCTCGCGTCGTCGCGCCTGTGGCCGAGCGCATGCTGATCATTCGTGGTCGGGCGGATACGCCGGTTACCGGTCTGACGTTTCGTGGTCTGGCATTTTCCTACAGCGGCTTCACGCTGCCCAAGACCGGCTACGGTGATGCCCAGGCGGTCGTGCGTTTGCCGGCCGCCGTCGAAGTGGATCACGCCCGCAACGTCACTTTTGAAGAGTGCGAAATTTCCCACACCGGCCTGCACGGCATCTGGTTTCACGAGAATTGCCGCGACAGCAAACTGTCGCACTGCCTGCTCGAAGACCTCGGCGCCGGCGGGGTGAAGATCGGCCACGGCTGGGACAAGGACATGCCCGGCGACGCCGAGATCACCCGCAACATCACGATCGACAACAACATCATCGTTCACGGCGGCCGGATTCATTATGGTGCGGTCGGCGTGTGGATCGGGCACAGCAGCGACAACGCCGTCACCCACAACGAGATCGCCGATTTCTTCTACACGGGTGTGTCGGCCGGGTGGCGCTGGGGGTACAACCCGTCCGTCGCCAAGCGGAACAAGATCGAGTTCAACCACATCCACCACCTGGGCTGGGGCGTGCTGAGCGACATGGCCGGGGTGTATACGCTCGGGCCTTCCGAGGGCACCACGGTCAGCAACAATTATGTCCACCACGTCAGTTCGTTCGACCTCTACGGCGCCGGCAGCACCGGGCTGTACACGGATGAAGGCTCCACCGGCATCGTGATGGAGAACAATCTCGTTCACGACACGCGGACGGCGACGATGCTGCAACACTACGGCCGGGAGAATGTGTTCCGCAACAACATCTACGCGTATGGCGTCACGTCGCAGCTCTGGCGGGCCCGCGTCGAGCCGCACATCTCGTTCACGTTTGAACGCAACCTCGTCTTCTACCAGGGCGGCGAGTTGCTTCGCGGCAACTGGGCCGACGACAAATATATTTCCCGCAACAACCTTTTCTGGCGCACCGATGGGCCGGTGACATGGAACGGAAAGACGCTCGCGGAATGGCAACAGGCCGGACACGAACAGGGCTCGCTCGTTGCCGATCCGCTGTTCGTCGATCCCGCCCGGCGTGACTTCCATGTCAAGGACAACTCACCCGCAAAACAGATCGGCTTCGTACCGTTCGACTACACCAAGGCCGGCGTCTACGGCGACGACGCCTGGCGCAAGCGGGCGGCCGGCATCCGGCTGCCCGAATTCAAGGTCGTTCCCGACGTTCCCGTGTTGCCGCCGCTGGCCATGAATGAGACCTACGAATCATCCGCCGTCGGCGACCAGCCGTTTCCCGGCACGTACAACGTCGAGGGCAAGGGCGATGCCATCGGGGTGACCGAAGAGACGGCCGCCTCCGGCAAGCGCTGCCTCAAGTTCACGGATGCCCCGGGCTTGAAATACCGTTTCAACCCCCACTTGCACATCGACCCCCGCATGACCAGCGGCCCGGCCACCGTCTCCTTCGACTTCCGCTACGAACCCGGCGTCGAGTTCTCCCACGAATGGCGCGACAGCAGCCAGCCGTATCGCACCGGCCCGTCGCTCTGGATCGGCGACGGCAAGTTGCGCGTGGCCGGGAAATCCGTTGCGGTGCCCGCGTCGCAGTGGTTCCATCTGGATATTCACGCCACACTCGGCGATGCACCCAACCGGACCTGGGGCGTGACCGTCACCTTGCCCGATGGCCACAAGGAGACGTTTGGCAACATCCCCTGTCAAGCCAACTGGAACCGCCTGGAATGGGTCGGGTTCGTTTCCAACGCGGATGCGAAGACGGTTTTCTACATCGACAATCTGAAGATCGAAAACCGATAATCGCAGAGTCCGCTTCATCCGGCCGGTATAACGTGATCCGACGCACGTACTGCCGTCGCTTGGCGCTTCGCGGACTGCGTTGCGGCCGGCATGGTCCTGCCGGCGGCCGCAGCCCCGTTGACCAGGGCGATCAACTCGCCGACCATGGCCTTCATCTGCTCGGCCTGGCTGGAGAGTTCCTCGCTGGCGGACGCAGATTCCTCGGCGTTGGCGGCGTTGGATTGCGTCACCTTGTCCATCTG
>JBEKVL010000774.1:0-3392 GCA_049514055.1 Tepidisphaeraceae bacterium
CTGACGCCGACCGTCTTGAACAGATCAGTCAGGACGAACTTTCCGCCCACAACACCAATTGAACCCACGATCGCGCAGGGATCGGCGAAAATATACTCGCCCGCCGACGCCAGGTAATACCCGCCGGAAGCGGCCATGGAACCGACGGAAATGATGACGGGCTTCTTCTCCGCGGCGCGGCGCACCGCCTGCCACATCACTTCGGACGCAAGCGCCGAACCGCCGGGAGAGTCGATACGGAGAACGATGGCCTTGATCTTCTCATCGCGCATCGCGATGCGGAACGCCTTGCGGATGTTCTCCGAGCCGATGGAGCCGCCGCCGAACAGGTTCTCGGTTTCCCCGTCAACGATCTCGCCCTCGGCGTAGATCATGGCGATGCCCGGGGCGTGTTCTTCGCTGGGGTCCTTCTTGTTCAGGCTCTTGAGCAGGCCCAGCGGGTTGGAGAAGTCGAGGTCCTCGGCCGGCTCGCGCCCGTAGTCCTGGATCAGGTTGATATCCCGGCCGACCTGCTTCTTGATCAGCTCGCGCAAGCCGTCCTGATCGACGAGGTGATCGACGAACTTACGGTCCTTGGCGACCTTGGCCGACAGGAAGACGCCATTGATCATGTCCAGCACATCGCCGCGTTTGAGGTGGCGATGGTAGGCAATGCCGTCAACGATCTGTTCGTAGAGCGAATCGACGACTTTAGTCAGTTCACCACGGGATTCCTTGCTGGGTTCGGTGCGGGTGTAGGGCTCCTCGGCCCCCTTGTAAGCCCCGATCTGCACGAAATCCGGCTTGACGCCGATCTTGTCGAACAGGCCGCGATAGAACATGGTCTGCAGGCCCACGCCGGGTATCTCGATTTCGCCGCCGGGCATCATGCAGATGTCGGAAGCCCCGGACGCCGCAATGTACAGCGGCGTGTCGTAGGCATCGGCGAAGACGAATGCCTTCTTCCCGGCTCGCTTGACCTCGACCAGCGCATCCCGAATCTCCTGCGCCTGCGCGAGATTCATCTCCGTGATCGCAAGATTGACCAGCACGCCGCGGATCTCCGCGTCGTGGCAGGCCTGGTGGAGGAGATCGAGGACCGAGTGAACGGTCACCGAGTGGTCGGCCAGCAACACGAACTCGGGCGGTGTTTCCGTGACCGGCTCGCTCAGATCGATAAAGGCGATCTTCGCCAGGTCCTTCTCCTTGTTCTTCTCCTCGCGGAACTTGTTGATGATCTCCTGGGCGACGCTCCGGGAGGGACGGGTGGCCGGCTGGGTCGCGGGGGCCGGCTTATCGGACCGGGCGACGGGGCGGGCGGCCGCATTGCCGCTCTTCTTCGCCTGTCCCACCGGCACAGGCTCGGCAGCGCGCGCGTCGGCCTGGGCATATGCCAAAACCGCGATGATGGCGACAAACAGGATGGAAAGGACGCTCTTGGGCATAAGGACTCCTCTACGTGCGCATTCGACAATAGCGCATCGGCCGATTATACGCCTTCTCTGCGAAAAACGCGCCGGAAAGAAGAATGTTACGCCCACACGCGATCGCCCCGCCGTTTGACAACCCCCCTGTCTTTCACCTACTTTGGACCGTAATGATTCGACTCAGCCGGCATGGCATTCGAGAAATGGTGGTGGGATCGCTGCTGCTCGGCCTGCTCTGGTGGGCGCTGGCTCACTTCACCCATCGTTGCTGGGCAGGGGCGGCCGTCTTGCCCATCTGGGTCTGGCTCTTCGCATTCTTCCGCGACCCGGAACGCCCCATTCCGGCCGACCCCAACATCATGGTCTCCCCGGCCGACGGAACCGTCTCCGACATCACCGAACTCGACAGTGTCGAGACGCTGGGTGGTCCGGCCTTGCGGATCGGCATCTTCCTGTCGGTCTTCAACGTGCATATAAACCGCTCCCCGTGTGATGCCAAAGTGGTATCGGTCGCGTACAAGAAGGGAAAATTCATCAACGCGATGAATCACCGCCAGGCCTCGGACATGAACGAGGCGACGACCATCGTCCTGGCCGACCCGAAAACCGGCAAACCGATCGCCGTCGTCCGCCAGATCGTCGGCCTCATCGCCCGGCGGATCGTGTGCGACGCCACGCCCGACGCCCTGCTCAAGCGTGGCCAGCGCATCGGCCTGATCAAGTTCGGCAGCCGGACGGAGCTGATTGTCCCCAAGTGGATGAACCCCGTGCCGAAGGTGCGGATCGGCCAGAAAGTCCGAGGCGCGATAGACATCGTGGCGGAAGTGAAAGGCGCGTAGAAGTCGAAATTTCAGATCCGAAAATTGGAATCCCAGCTTCGCGATTTGTGATGCTGGCCCTGGAACCTGGGAACCGACATGGGCACAAAACTCAACGATGTTCAACGGGCAAGGGAAACCTGGCGGGAACACCGCCGCCGGCGCTTTCTGCGCCGCTCGCGCCGGGCCTATATCCGCTCGGTCTATTCCCTGCCGTCGCTCGCCACCCTCGGCAACGCCATCTGCGGATTCGCGGCCATGTACGTCGCCACCCTCGCCGCCAACGGGTCGCGAAGCCAGGATGCCATCACCGTCTTCTTCGCGGGCCGGCCCTTCGTCGCGGCGGCCTACCTGGTCTTCCTGGCCATGCTGTTCGACGCCCTCGACGGCCGCCTCGCCCGTTTCACCCGCCACACCACCGATTTCGGCGGCCAGCTCGACTCCATGGCCGACGTCGTCTCCTTCGGCTGCGCCCCCGCATTCCTCTCGCTCGTTCTCTTCAAAAACACCGTCCCGGATGCCCCGGTTCTCCTCTCACGCTGCATCTGGGGCGTCGGCGCCCTCTACATGAGCTGCGCGGCCATCCGCCTGGCCCGCTTCAACGTCTCCAACGAGCACGGCGAACAACATCACCAGTCATTCCTCGGCCTGCCCAGCCCCGCCGCCGGCGCCGTTGTTGTCGCCATCATCCTCCTGCAACAGGAAATGGTGCATCAAAACTGGCTCCTGGCCGCCCACATTGTGACTTACTGCCTCCCGCCGATCGTGCTGCTGGCCGGCCTGCTCATGGTCAGCCACATCCGCTATCCGCATCTCGTAAACCGCTACCTCGGCGGCCGCCGTTCCCCGGCCATGCTCGTCCTCTCCCTGGCCGTGATCCTCGGCGTTCTGCTCGCCCACCGCTACGTCCTGGCCCTGGGCACCGTCGCCTACCTCCTCTGGGGCCTGCTCGGGTCAGCGTCGTTGTGGAGAAAGCCTGCGACCGTCGCCCCGCCCACCGAAGCCCCGCCCACTTGAGCCGGACATGTCAACGGAACGTCGTGGTCACGGCAATACTGTCCGGCACCTTGGGCTGAGTTGGTCGGAGGCCGAGGGCAGAATAACAAACAGCGGCGATGCGGGCGTTGTCGCGCGTCGCCGAAGACAAATAGTGCCTGGCGCAGCGCGT
>JBEKVL010000775.1:0-5270 GCA_049514055.1 Tepidisphaeraceae bacterium
CCTGTTGATTGATACTCGGCCCCGCCAATGCCCGGTTGCCGAGAGAGAAAGTGCCAACTCCAATTCCAAGCCGACGCGGAATTCACCGCATCGGAGACGACGAGATCAAGAAATCTGAGAGTGTATGTACTTGTATCTCCTGCCTCTGGCCCCACGAGCGGCCAAAAGTTCTTTCTTTTACCTGCCGCCCGCCCCGCCGGCACCAAACCGCCAACATTCCCACGCCCCCGACGCCAGAACAAACGAGTAGACCCCACGAGAGCATGGTTCCCAAACAAATGGTCACGCCCAATGCTGGCCGCCGCATTGACCCACGGGGCCACAGGCTTATATTCAGTCCCTGATGCCAGTCAAAACAACACTGCGGCGGACAAAAGAACTTCTGGTCCTCGGCATGGCGGCATGGGCCGTGCTGCCGGCGGGTTGCCAGCGGCTGGCGACGTCGCCGGCGACACCGGCCGAACAGGCCGAGCGGGCCGCCCACCTCTATGTTGACGGCGCCATGGCCTACCAGGAAGGCGACCGCGAGCGGGCCATGGCGGCGCTCCAGAATGCCCTGCAGGACAACCCCGACCTCATCATGGCCCGGTTCCTGCTGGCCGGCCTGTATCGCGACAAGGGCGAATTCGACGCCGCCGCCGAGAACTACAAGAAGGTCGTGGAACTCGACCCCTACAGCTATACGAACCACTACAACCTGGGGCTGATGTATCACCTTCTGGCCAAACTCCAGGAAGCGGCCGCCTCCTACCTCGAAGCCATCCGGCTCAACCCCGTCGATCCTAAATCAAACATGAACCTGGGGCTGGTCTATACGGCGCTGGGCAAGCCGGACCAGGGACTGCCCTATGCCCAGAAGGCGGTGGAGGTCGAGCCGCGCTCGGCCGATGCCCAGGCCAATCTGGCCGTGGTGCTGGATTCGCTCTCGCTCTTTCCCGAAGCCGAGCGGCATTACCGCACGGCGCTGGAATTGGACTCGAGCCGTCTGGAAACGGTCATCAACCTCGCGGGCAACCTCGTGTCGCAGAAGCGATACAAGGACGCGATCGCCATCTACGAACAAGTCCTGCGAACCCGCGACAACTCGATGGTGCGGCAACGGCTGGGGCACGCGCTGCTGGCGGCCGGACGCATCGACGAGGCCGTCCGCGAGTTTGAGGCGGCATTGAAGCAGGCCCCCGGCAACTACCAGGCGCGCAACGGACTGGGCGATGCGATGATCCAGCAGTATCGGGCCGGGGCCATGCTCGATGAAAAAAAACGCAGCGCCGCCGTGGCCCACTGGAAGGCCAGCCTGGAGATCAATCCCGACCAGCCGCGCGTACAGGCGATGCTGCGGGAATACACCGACAAGTCGCTATTCCCCTGATCCCCCTGAGCCAAGATGCCACTTGAACTGCTGCTGAACGACGAACACTACGTCGCGCTGAACAAGCCGGCGGGTCTGGCGACCATTCCCGGCCGCGGCGAAACGACCTGCGCCCTCGAACAACTCTCGCTCCAACTCAAACTGCCCTGCAGCGGCACCCGAGACCCCAGGTTGCGCGTGGTACACCGGATCGACAAGGGCACGTCCGGGGTGCTGCTGCTGGCCAAGACCATCGAAACGCAGCGGCACGCCTCGCACCAGTTCCAGAACAACACCGTCGCCAAGGAATACCTGGCGCTGGTCGCCGGCCAGCCGATGGAACCCGAGGGACGGATCGACGCGCCGATCGGCGTACACCCGGCCAACCGGAAGATGATGAGCACCGGCAAACATGGCCGGCCGGCGCTGACGCTGTGGAAGATCGAGGAACAGTTCCGTGCATTTGCGCTGCTCCGCGTGTTCCCCAGGACCGGCAAGACCCACCAGATACGCGTCCATCTGCGTTCAATCGGATTGCCGCTGGCGATCGACGAGTTGTACAACCCCCTGCCGCCGGGAACGACACCGGGACTGATGCTCAGCAGTTTCATTGACGGGCGGACGATCCAGATTGTCGCCCCCCTGCCCAAGGATTTCCGGGCCGCGCTGAACCAGTTGAGGAAGCACGGGCGTTCGTAGTGGAGCCGTTCGGAGTTCACGCTTCAGCGTGTCTTTCTGCGAAAGCACACACAAGACACGCTAAAGCGTGAACTCCGAACCTACTTCGGCCGGCTCACCGGACGGCTTTCAGCGTTGCGTTTGTCCTTGCTCTGGACGGCCTGGGGGATGAGCAGAATGACGGTTTCCTTCTGTCCGCCGTCGCCGCCGCTGACGAGGAACGTGCTGCCGATGCTCATGCCCGAGCGGGCCTCGGCCGATGGGGCTATCACCAGGAAACTGTCGAGAGGGATGTCCGTCAGGAGGTTGAGATCGAAGAAATACTCGGGCGTAATGCGCTCGACCTGAACGACGTTGAGGTTGTTCACGGCAACCAGTTGGGTGCGGCGGGAACGGATTGTGGGACAGATGCCGACGCGGATATCGCCGGGTTTTCGCGGGGCGGCCTGGAATTCGAGACAGAGGAGGTTGTCGGAGTCGTCGTAACTGCGGACGGGCATTTCGCCATCGGGGCCGAAGTGATAGACGATCTGGTATGGCACCGCTTGCTTCATCGGCAGTTCAATATTCTTCGTGCCCGAAGCGGCGTAAACAGTCGGCTTGGCTTCAGGAGCAAGTTTCGCCGTCTGCGCCATCAGGGCGTCGAGTTCGCTCATGGGCACCAGACCGGCGCGGATGCCGTTGCGGTCGAGGATGTCGTGTGTGCGGGCGTCGATGGCCGCCTCGTCGACGCGCTTCCAGAACTTCTCGTTGCCGCCGATCGTGCCGACGGGAACGGTGAACTGGAGGATTGACAGGTATACCTGCGGGCGGACGAAGACAACCGGATCCATCGCCTGGATGACCTTCTGTACCTCCTGGGGCCGCAGCGGCGGATCGCCGCCGCTCAACGCCGGCGTGAGCGGCTTGATGGACGCGGGCTGGGGTTCCGGCCGCGGTTGCGGCTGCTCCCTGGGACGCGGTTCGGCGCGAACGGCGGGCGTGCTGTCGCTCGATGAGCCCGTCTCCCATTTGTCGTAACCCATCATCTTCTCAAATTTGGTCTGCATCCCGCAGCCCGAGCAGATCAGCAGAAAACAACAGATGGCATAGGTTCGCATGGCTCTCGCTCCCGTCACGCCGAGACCAGCGTGTCGACCAGCAGTTCGAGGCCCTTTTCCCACAGTTCCCGGGCGATGGTCAGTGGCGGCGCCAGGCGGATGACCTTCTGCGCCGTCAGGTTGATGACGATCCCTTTCTCCAAACCCTTCTCGACGATCTTCTCCGGCGGATTGACCATCTCGATGCCGAGCATGAGGCCCCGCCCGCGAATACCCGCGATCCGGCCCGCAAGCCGCGGCTCGTGAGAGAGACGGGCAACGGCGACTTCGCCGAGGCGGACGGCGTGGTCGAGGAGTTTGCCGCTTTCGATCACATCGAAAACGGCCGACGCCACGGCCATGCAGATCGGGTTCGCACCCAGCGTGCAACCGTGCGTGCCGGGAACGAGGAGTTTCGCCACCTCGGGCCGGGCAAACATCGCGCCAACCGGAAGCCCGCCGCCGATGGCTTTCCCGAGCGTCATGATGTCGGGCAGCACCGGCCGGCCGGCGGCATCGGCAAAGTACTGATGTCCGAACCACCTGCCGGTGCGGCCGCAGCCGGTCCAGACCTCGTCGAAGATCAGCGTGAGGCCGATCTCATCGCACAGCCGCCGCACCTGCGCTGGATACTCCGCCGGAAAGAGGTTGATCCCGCCTTCGCCCTGGATGGCCTCGATGATGATTCCGGCGGTTTCGGCATCGATGGCCGATTTCAGGGCGTCGATGTCGCCGGGAACCACCTGGATGAAGCCGGGAACCATGGGCTCGAAACCGGCCTTGGTCTTGGGATTGCCCGTGGCGGAAATCATGGCGAGCGACCGGCCATGGAAGCTCTTGTCCAGGGAGATGATCTTCCACCGGCCGCGGTCCTTGCCGCGCAGGCGGGCAAGTTTGCAGGCGGCCTCGTTGGCTTCGAGGCCGGAATGGCAGAAGAACGCCTGGCCGGGAAACGCGGTACGGTTCAGGCGTTCGGCGACATCGATCTGGGGCTCAGTGTAGAAAGTGTTGCCGACATGCCAGAGCAGCGACGCCTGGCGCGTGGCGGCCTCGATGAGCGCCGGATGGCAGTGGCCGAGGATCGCGCCGCCGAAGCCGGCGAAGAGGTCGATGTACTGTTCGCCATCGGTGTCCCAGAGCAGCGAACCCTGCCCGCGCTGCATGACCACTGGCAGACGGGCATAATTGCCGATCAGTACAGTTCCGCCCCGCTGAAGAATCTCCGCAGTGGTAGCCATTTCGCGTTTACGCCTTTCTCCAAAAAGGAGAAGGATAACAAGAACGGACCAGCAGGCGAAGGGGGTGGCATACTGATTTGTCGCGGCTGCCAGGAGTTTCTTCACGCACCAATGCTTGGTAGACTGTACACGCTGACCGACGGCGTTCGTCAGTCAACGTTTGCATGAGAGAATCCGGTTACCCTTTGTTCGGAGGAAGCCAATGAAGCGATTGCTGGTGGTTGCGGCGGGGCTTCTGCTCGCCGGTGCGTTGTGGACGATCGGCGGGGCGACGGCACGCGGCGAGGAAAAGCCCGCGCCCAAGCCTGACGCCGATGGGCTCTATGCCCTCTTTGACGGTAAGACGCTCGATGGCTGGAAGGTCGGCAAGGGAGCCGAATACTGGAAGGTCGAGGACGGACAGATCGTGACGCGCGGCGGCCCCAGCCACCTGTTCTACGATGGTCCTCTCAAGGACCACGACTTCAAGAACTTCTATCTCAAGGCCGAGGTGATGACCAGGCCGCATGCCAACAGCGGCATCTATTTCCACACCAAGTATCAGGAGGCCGGGTGGCCGAGCCAGGGTTTTGAAGCCCAGGTCAACGCAACGCATTCGGACCCGAAGAAGACGGGTGGGCTGTACAACATCAAGGACGTGATGAACGTCCCGCCACACGAGGATGACAAGTGGTTCATCTACGAGATTCTCGTCGAAGGCAAGCATGTCGTGCTGAAGGTGGACGGCAAGGTGACGTGCGACTGGACGGAGCCGGACCCGGCGCAGCCGCCCTCGCCCGGCCGCATAATCAAGCACGGCACGATTGCCCTGCAGGGACATGACCCCAAGAGCGAAACGCATTTCAAGAGCATCCTGATCAAGCCGCTGCCGGACTAGGCAGCCAGGGGCGGGGTGATTGATGCTGCCCGGGTAAACGGCCGCCCACG
>JBEKVL010000776.1:0-3387 GCA_049514055.1 Tepidisphaeraceae bacterium
CAAGGATTCCGGGGCTCATGCCCAACATGAGCGACGACCACCTGTGGGCCGAGTTGTCCGGCCCGAGCTACACCACGCCGCTGCTGAGATCGTGGATTCCGTGGCTCAAGGAAACGATGACCAACGGCAACGGCATCGTCGTCGCCAAGAGCTACGCATCGGAGGTCGGTGTGCTGAGGACCGAGCCCGACGAACTGGATGCCCTGATTGCGTCGGGCGTGAAAGAGGGCCACCTGCGGATGGTGGCGTAGTGCCGAACTGCTTCCACCATGACTCAAGGAAATCCCCATGATCTGTGAAACCCTCCAGGAATACCTGGATCGCTACGGCCCGCTGGTGGCCGACCGTGCCCGGCAGGCGTTCGAGCCGCTGCACATTCCCGCAACCGATGCAGCCGTCACGCTGGAGTTGAAGCGGCCGATGCTTCCGGCCCAGGCCCACGTCGTTACGGCGGCCGTCAAAACGCTGAATCGCCAAAAGGCCGTGTTCCTGTGTTGCGAGTGCGGCACCGGGAAGAGCCAAATGGGTGCCTGCACGGTCCATGCCCACGCGGCTGGAAAGCCCTATCGGGCCATCGTCATGTGCCCGCCGCACCTGGTCGAGACGTGGCGGGCCGAGTTGGAACTGGTCTTCCCGGACGGTACGGTCGACGTCCACGTCTTGGAGAAGTGGACCGAGTTGCTTTCCTATCCCCGAGGAAAACCGGCCCGGCCGACTTGGCTCATCATGGGCGAAACCCTGGCGAAGAACGGCCCGTACTGGCGGGCTGCCGTCGTGAAAGATAGCCTCGGCGTACTCCGCTGTCCCGACTGCGGCTCGCAGTTGCGGGGCAAGGTCGGCGCCGGGGGCAACTTCCTCACGACGAAGGACCTGGAGCGGTCGCGGAAGCAGTGTACGGCCGACGTGCCGACCCGCCGCCTCGACGCCGATGGCAACCTCGTCATGCGGCCTTGCGGGGCGGCCTTGTGGCAGTACGTCGGTAAGCCAGCCGTCTGGGCACCGGCCGATTACATCCACCGGCACATGAAGGGCGTCTTCGACTACCTGATCGGCGACGAGGTTCACGAGGAGAAGTCGGAAACCTCGGCCCGCGCGAACGCCTTGGGCGCGCTGGTGGCGTCGTGCCGTAAGGTCATCGCCATGACCGGCACCCTGATCGGCGGCAAGGCCGGTCACGTCCGCTCCCTGCTGTTCCGGTTGTCACCGAAAAGTCTCAAGGCCGAGAACCTGTCGTGGGAGGACGACATGGAGTTCGCCCGCCGCTACGGCCGCGTCGATACGATCGTCACGGAGAAGACCGGCACGGCGGACGACAACCGCCGCAGCCACGGCAAGAGCACGACCAAACGGCAGGCCGAACAGCCGGGCATCATGCCGACCCTGTACGGCCGACACCTGATCGGCAACACGATCTTTCTCAGCCTCAAGGACGTGGCGGCGGACCTGCCGGAATACGGTGAGCACCCGACGCCGGTTCGCATGAGCGCCGACCTGGCGGGACCGTATCGGGAGATGGAAGGCAAGCTCAAGGGCGCCGTGGCCGAACTCATGCGGCGAGGCAACCACCAACTCCTCTCCGCAATGCTCCATGCCCTCCTGGCGTATCCAGATTACCCGTATGACTGGAAGCCCATCGGGTACGTGGATGGCAAGGGCGGTCCTAACGGACGCTACGTGCTCGTGACCACGCCGCCCTCCCTGGATAAGGCCACGCTCTGGCCCAAGGAACGGAAGCTCCTGGAGATCCTGGCCGAGGAGAAGGCGCAAGGCCGCCAATGCTGGGTGTTCTGCGTCTACACCAACAGCCACCCGGTGTTGGCGCGGTTGGAGAAGATCATTCAGGACGCCGGACACACGGTCAAGGTGCTGGAGGCCGACAAGGTTCCCACGAGGAGCCGCAGTGCGTGGATCGCCAAAAACGCCCCCGGCGTGGACGTGATTATCTCCCACCCGCAGCCGGTGCGGACGGGGCTGACGTTGTTCGACGCGATGGGTGCCCACAACTTCCCCTCGCTCGTTTTCTACGAGACCGGCTACGAATTGTTCACCTTGCGTCAGGCGTCCCGGCGTTCCTGGCGGATCGGCCAAAGGCTCCCCTGCCGCGTCTACTACCTCTACTACCGGGAGACGATGCAGGCACGGGCTATGGGGCTGATGGCTCAAAAGCTCGACGCCTCGTTGGCGCTGGAGGGCCAGTTCTCCGCCGAGGGCCTGGCTGCGATGTCCGCCGACAGCGGGTCGCTGACGACGGAACTCGCCAAGAGCCTAGTCGAGAACATCGACTTCGGCGATGCGGAGCGGGTTTGGGAGAAGCTCCGCTGGGAGCAACCCAAGCCGCACGATCCGCCCGTTGACGACGATGATGACTTCTTCGCGTGGGGGCAGGATGCCAAAAGAACCGTTGCCACGCGTGCCAAGCCGGTGCGAAGGACCGTCCGGGCGCGGCAGTACACACTCTTCTCATAACGATTTCCCGTTTCATAGGAGCTACCCCTGTGAGCACCCTTCTCGAAGAATCCGCGCCCGCCGAGCGGCTGCGGACGACGATGGCGGCCGTGCGCGTGAGCTTCACCTGGCTGGGCGTCCGCAAGACCCTGACAGCCGAACAGCGTGCCGAGGCCGCCGAGCCATTCGGCGCCAATGCTGAGTTCTTGTCGGCTGGCAAGAAACTGATCGACACCAGCCACCCGGCCTACAAGGCAGTCACCGCCGTCCGTGGCAAGGTCCAAGCGTTTTGGAAGTCTTTGTCGTTGCCGTACCCGGAGCCTGGCATCCGCCTGATCCGCCAGGACCGCATCGACGACTTTGCCGCCAAGATGCAGGAGTTCCAGGAGGAACTGACCGAGGCTGTGGAAGCCTTGGACCGCCGCTACAGCGAGTTGAAGTCCATGGCCCGCAACCGGCTGGGCAGCCTGTACAACAGCGCCGACTACCCGGAGTCGCTGCGCGGCATGTTCGAGATTTCTTTCGATTTTCCCTCGGTGGAACCCCCGCCGTACTTGCAGCAACTCAACCCGCAGCTTTACGAGCAAGAGTGCCAGCGGGTGCAGTCCCGCTTTGACGAGGCGGTCAGGTTGGCCGAAGAGGCGTTCACCGCCGAGCTGGCCAAGCTGGTGTCGCACCTTACGGAACGGCTCTCGGGCCAGGATGACGGGAAGCCTCGCGTATTCCGAGATTCGGCCGTCGAGAACCTCACTGAGTTCTTCCAGCGGTTCCGGGAACTCAACGTCCGCAGCAGCGAGCAACTCGATCAGCTCGTCGGCCAGGCGCAGCGGGTCGTCCGTGGTGTCGAGCCGCAGGAACTGCGCGACAACCAGGGTTTGCGGCAGCACGTCGCCACGGAGATGAGCCGCGTGCAAAGCGTGCTCGATGGGTTACTGGTGGACC
>JBEKVL010000777.1:0-4353 GCA_049514055.1 Tepidisphaeraceae bacterium
GCACGCGAGGCTCGTGGAGCATGGCGCGCACCAGGTGGAACTTGCGGCGCATCCCTTTGGAGAATGTGCCCAGCCGATCGCGGGCACGCTCGGCCAGGCCGAGGCGCGCGATCCACGGCTCGCTTCGTCGCCGCACGGTGGCCGGATCAAGCCCGTAGAACGCTCCGTGGTAATCGAGGGACTCGCGCACCGTCAGATTGGCGATTTCGCCGGCCTCGCCCGGGACCAGTCCGATCCTCGCGCGGGCCTCGTTGGGGTGCTCGGCCATGGAGATGCCGTCCACCCAGGCCTCGCCGCTGCCTGGCCGGATCAGGCCGCAGATCATGCGGACGGTGGTGGTCTTTCCGGCGCCATTGGGCCCGAGCAGGCCGAAAATCTCGCCGGCATTGACGGTGAGGTTGAGGTCCTCCACCGCGACGATCTCTCGCTTGCGGGAACGAAACGTCTTGCCCAGTTGCTGCACACGAATCATCGGCAACCTCTCTGGATGCGATTGAGCATGGCGCCATCTTACTGCCACACGGGCGTGACCAGAAATTCAGGCAAGTTACCATCAGCACGCACCGCAATGACCTTCATCCTGAGCGTACTCGCGAAGGATCTGGCTTTGGACGCCGCGGCCGGATCCCCTTCGACTTCACTCAGGGCAGGCTCTCGCGAGTACGCTCAGGATGACGGTTCGTGGTCACCATAAAGTTGGTAAAGAACAGCCGATGTTTGACAAACGCTCTCCGACCTCCACACTCTCCCCTCAACATGTTCGCAGCCATCGGCAAAGGAATCATCCTCGGACTCGGCGCGGCCGCTCCCATCGGGCCGGTCAACGTCGAAATCGCCCGGCGCACGCTTCGCGGCGGTTTCCCGGCCGGGTTCTTCCTGGGGCTCGGCGCTGTCACCGTGGACGTCTCCTATGCCATTCTGGTCAGCCTCAGCATCCGGCCGGTGCTCAACATGCCATGGCTTGTCGGCAGTCTGACATTCGCCGTCCCGACCTCGCCGCCGGGACGATGTCCATTCACCGCGGCTACATCACGGGCATATTGATGACCAGCCTCAACCCGATGACCCTCGTCTTCTGGTTCGTCGGCGTGCCCGGCCAGGCCGCCGGCCTGCGAGATCCGGCCCGCGAACTCCCGCTGCTCTCCGCCGGCGTCTTCTGCGGTGCCGTCTCCTGGGTCTTCTTCTTTACCGGGCTCATCTCCTTCATCGGCGGCATCGGCAAGCACCGGACCATGCGACTGGCGAACCTCGCCGGCGGTGTCATGCTCGCCGGTTTTGCGGTTCATGCAATTTGGCAATGGGCGGCAAAGACCCTATGATACGCCCCACAATAATTGGCGCGACACTATGATGCGAAAGACTCTCGGCCTCGCGGTAATCTCGATCACTACGGCAATGCTCCAGGGATGTGGCATCGGCCAGCCCACGGCGTTTGATCCGCAGTCGATCGAATCGATCCAGAAGCAAAGCGCCAGCGAGAACGTGCTGCGCGAACTCAGCCAACTCCCGACATCGTTGCCGGACCTCACCAGACCCGTAGCGGACCCGGCCACCACGCGCCCCTCCATGGCTGCACAGCCGAACAGGCCTATCGTCCGCCTCAAGCTGCAGGAGATCATCCATCGCGCTGTCGCCAACAACCTCGATACGCGCGTCGCCAGCTACCAGTCGGCCATCGACGAAACCCGCATTCTCGAGGCCGAAGCCCGCTTCGATCCGACCTGGGTCAGCAGCTTTCAGTCCCAGAGACAGTTCCCGCAGGGCATCATTGCCAACAATCTCACCCCGCCCGAGGTCAACAGCTACATCATGTCGACAGGCATGAAGCAGGACACCGACCTGGGCACGCACTTTGAGGCCACCGCCCAAACCACCGAGCAGCGCTACGCGCAGCAGAGCAGCTTCTCCACCGCCCTGACGCGCGGCAAGAGCTGGGACGACCAGGTCATCCTCAAGGCCACGCAACCCCTGCTCCGCGACTTCGGCGGCGACGTCAACCGGGCCCGCATCACCATCGCCCGCAACGACCAGAAGATCTCCCAGCTCGATACCCGCGACCAGCTCGAAAAAGTCCTGCAGCAGATCGAGGAAGCCTACTGGAAGCTGGTTCAGGCCGAACAGGACGCGGAAATCCAGGAGCAACTCCTCAAGGCGGCCGAAACCACCATGGACATCCTCATCAAGAGGATGGTGGGCGATGTGAACATGGTGCAGGTGGCCCAGGCCCGCTCGGCCGTCGAGTCGCGCGCCACGGACCTCGTGCGCGCCCGCTCGCGCGTCGAGGACTATTCCGACCAGATCAAGCGGCTGATGAGCGATCCCGAATTCCCCGTTGCCGGCGGCGTGGTCATCAAGGCGGCGGACGAACCGGTGGCCGAGCCCGTCAAGCTGGCGCTGTCCGACCAGATCGCGACGGCGTTGCAGAACCGCATCGAGTTGCTCCAGCAGCAGATCCGCATCGATTCCGCCCGCATCATCATCAAGGCGGCCGACAACAATGCCCTGCCCAAGGTCGATCTGTCGGCGCAGATCGGATACGAGGGGATCGGCCTCAACTGGACCGACTCGCTCAGCAGTTGGGATGACAGCAAACTCGTCAACTGGGGCGTCGGTATTCAGGTCGAGGTTCCCATCGGCAACCGCCAGGCCCGTGCCATTCAACAGCGCACGCATCTCCAGTACACGCAGGCCGTGGTGCAATGGAAACTCCATGCCGACACCGTCGCCAACGACGTCAAGATGGCCCTGCGCGAAGTCGAGACGTCCTGGAACGAGTCGATCGCCGCCCGCCGGTCTGTGTTCGCGGCACAGGACGCGCTGACGGCCATCGAGGAGCGGGAAAAAGGCAACCAGCAGCTTACGCCCGAGTTCGTCCAGCTCAAGCTCGACCGTCAGATCGCCGTCGCCAGCGCCAAGAGTTCCGAAACCCGCGCCATCGCCGGCTACAACCTGGCGCTGGCCAATCTCGAAAAGGCCAAGGGCACGCTCCTGCAATACAACGCCGTGGAACTCAAGGAAGCGATCGGGCCGGAGTCACTCAAGTATCGAAAGAAGTAGCGCCAGCGTCCGCGCTGGCCACGAATGCCAAACGGTTCACGAAGCTGGATCGCCGCGAAGGACGCCGCCCCTGCTTTGGCGGCACCGTTTATCCCCAGACGAACTCGATCGGCACTTCCACATCCTGATGCAGGCTCTTCTTGACCGGGCACATCTGGGCCGCGTTCTCCAATCGCCGCCGGTCTTCCTCCGATAGCTTCCGCGGCATGTGAATCCGCACAGCGATTCGCCCGATCCGCCGCACGGGTTGCGCGACCATCTACTTTGTCACCTTCGCAGTGGCACCGGAGATATCGATGTTGTTCCGCTGGGCGACGATTCCCATCGTGGTGAGAATGCATGTGCCCATGGCCGTCGCCACCAGGTCCGTCGGCGAGAACGCCTCGCCGCGGCCCATGTTGTCTTTGGGTGCATCCGTTGAAATCACAACCTGTGACGGCCCGTGTTTGGCCTGGCAATGAAGCTGACCTTCGTACACCATTTCCATTTCAACCATATTGACCTCGGTTTTCCGCGTGAACTCCCAGAACCTACTCCATCGCGGCCCAAATGGCATTCCGGTTGTGGTGCGGGTTTCCAGCCTGCACCACAATTATCGCCGCGATGGACTACGCATTTGGCCGGGATACACCAGTTCGGAGTTCATGCTCCAGCGTGTGCTGGCCCGACCAACACGTTAATGCGACAACTCCCATCTTCAAAACTTCAATCGCAATTGTCAAACTTCCGATAGCCACATCCGCACTTCCGGGTACACCGCGATCCGGTTGCAATTCCGTGTTGGCGGCCATGCAGAGCATTTGTCCGAGTACGCGCGAGAAGCCCAGGCCACGAGGACGTGGATGCAGCTTGGGGCGGCGGAGCCAACTGCGAAGAGCGAAAGGGAGGGGTGGGGGGGTGCGGAGGGCATGAAAAAATGTTTTGGCGCTGATGACGTCGGGGATGCAAGGCATAAAGGTCTTCCCGAAAAGTGGTTATGTGGTTATTGGCGTCGGCAAGTGGGGAAAGAAAGCCGTCCTTTTCAGGTCCCAAAGCCGTCCCGATCAGTCCCGCTCGGTCCCGCTGGGTGGCGTCTGCGTCCCGTGGGGTTCCGGGCGGGTTCGGAAGGGAGCCAAGGGCCTGGGTGAATGACGAAATCCGAAGGTCGAATGACGAGTGAATCCCGAAGCACGAATGAACATGGGTGTGGTCAAGCATCATATATCGCTCCTCCCTCTTGTCCGTGGCGCTGCGCGCGCGGGGTGTTTTGCGCGCAACAGCGCGCAGCGCAAAATGGGGGTTCACGCTGTGGGGGTG
>JBEKVL010000778.1:0-3381 GCA_049514055.1 Tepidisphaeraceae bacterium
GGCGAAGGTCAAACGTATCGCTTGCCGAAGGGATGGCGTCCAACTGGACCACTTCCGCGTCGAGCTTGACGCCGGGGCAAGCCGGCGACTGGACCGTCCCTTTCAGTCCCAGCCGCACCTCGCTGAGCTGCGACTCGCAGAGCGAGGCACGAATCTGCAGCGGGCGGGGCCTGACGATCGTCATTACCACGGTGTTCCTTGCGATGTTGCCGCCGCGGTGCAAGTCGTCGGCAAGCTTCTCCGTGCCGGTCCACTTGCCGCGGGCGAAGCGGCCGTAGTAGACCACCCCGGCCATCGGCGATTTGACGGTCATCATCTCCCGGTCGGCCAGCAGCTTCTTGAGCTTTTCATCCTCCCGGGTCCGCTCGAGCTTCAGCCTGGCCAGCTCGCGGCGCTGCTGGGCCAGAATCAGCGGCAGGACCACTTTCGCCTTGGTGCTGGCCACGTCTTGGCGCACGGCCCCCTGCTCGACCAATTCGCTCCTCCGCGGCAAAAGGAAGCGGACGGCTTCGTCGTGGGTGGCCTTGGCGATCTCGACGTGGAACTCGGCCTCCGCAACGGTGTTCCGCTGCCGCTTCAGAACGATCTCTTCGGTCGCCTCGGTCAGGTCGTTGGCCTTGTACATCTTTTCGAGCTGGGCAAGCTCTTCCTTCTGGTACTCCAGGTTCCGCTCGGCCATGGTAAGGAAGAAGTCGGTCGACTTCTTCACCAACGGCTGCACGATCTTGAAGAAGAAGTCGCGGTCCTCGGTGGCGATGGTCTTGGCCCGCACGGCCGCCTGAAGGTCCAGCGGGGTGGTGGCCTCGAGCGCCCGCAGGTTCTCCTCGGCTTGCTCGAAGGACAGCTTGCCGATGGCCTGCTTGTTCCGCAGGTCGGCGATCTCTTCGTCGAGCTTCTCCGCGTCGAAGCGGATCAGCACCTCGCCCCGTTTGACGCGTACACCGTGCTGGACGGCCTTGGTCACTTCGAGGCTGCTCCAAAGCTCGGGGCGGACGACAATCTCGGCGGCGTCTTCGGCCTCGAACACGCCCTTGAGCTTGAGTTCGACGCGGAGCGGGACCTTCTTGACCGTAGAGGTGGACGGTTTTTCGTCCTTCGCAGCCTTGGCCGGGGCGTGTTCGCCCTCCGTGTGCGATTTGGAGACAACCGCCTTGGGCTGGGCCGTGGGCTGGGCCGCGGCCGTGGCCGGTTTGGCAGCCGGCCTGGCAGCAGCCAGACCGCAGAATACCAGGGGGGCAAGGGCTAGTAAGACGGCGCAGCGAAACGAGCGGAACATGGTTCTTTTTCCTCGAGGTGCCAGATATATCCTTCAATTGTTCCATGCTAGCGGGTGTGTTTCAAGTTGCAAGGGTGGAATGGGGCGTTTTGGCAGGGAAGAATGGAGGGGAATTACCGGCCAGGCCTAGGGGGAGGACCCTATCGCCGCGGATCGGTCCGCGGGTCTTGCCCTGGATTGAGCAGCCGGTAGAGCGTGCGGCGATGGAGCCCGAGGGCCTTGGCCGCCGCCGCCTTGTTCCCGCGATATCGCTGGATCACTTCTTCGACGACTTGGCGCTCGATCTCGCGCAATCCTCCGCTCAGCGGTACGGAGATGGTGTTGGAACCCAACGCCGAGCGGCACTTGGGCAGCGCTTTGACGACGTCCTCCTGCCCGATCTCGTTGCCCTCGGCAAGGAACGCAGAACGGGCGACGGCGGCGGCCAGCTCGCGGATGTTGCCCGGCCAACTGTAGCCAAGCAGACATTCCCACGCTTCGGCGGTGAAGCGGCGGCCGTAGCCCACTGGCGAGCCCGCGCCCGAAAGGATATGCGCCGCCAACTCGCGGATGTCCTCCGGCCGCTCGCGCAGCGGCGGAACGTCGATCTGAATGACGCTGAGATAGTAATACAAGGCCGAGTAGAATTGGTTCTCGGCCATCGCCGCTTCGAGGTTGCACGAATCGCTGGCAATGACGCGGACGTCTCCGGCGGCGATGGGACTCGTCCGGAATGGGCCGGGCGCGGATTGCTGCAAGGCGTCGAGGAGTTTGACCATGGCCCAGAACGGCAGATTGCCCACGTTGTGCAGGAAGAGCGAACCGCCGGCGGCAGACGCCAGAAGCCCGGCCGCGGTCTCGCTTGTGGTTTGGGCGGTCAGCGGGCGACCGAACAACTGCCCATCCAATGCCACGTCGGGGGTCGCGCCGCAGGAGACCCGCACAAAAGGTCCGGCGGCGCAGCGGCTCTGCCGATGGATCTCGCGTGCAATCGACTCCTTTCCCGTGCCGGGCTCGCCGAGAATGAGCACGGGTGCATCGGTGGGGGCGATTTTTGCCACCATCTCGAGCACTTCACGCATCGCCGTGCCAGGCATCGCGCAATCCTCGGTGAACGTGTGGCCGGTGGTCGCGGGACGCCGCCTCAGGCGCGACCGATTGGACCCTCTCGAGCGCACAATGGAGTATAGGGGGCACTGGTGACAACCAGTTGTCACACCGATCCAACCCAGGAATAAATTCTTTTCGTGCCCGCCTTCCCCCCAACCGCAGCCTTCTGCTGCAAGCGGCGGGGTCCCGAAGATGCCTCGCGGGGATAATCGGGGCCGATCCAACCGGAAAAATGCTAGATTTAAGCAGGAAGTGGAGCCGCGGATCGCACCCTTACGACGGATACCATGGCCACGATCTCCAGGCGTCATCATCGGGACCTTCTGGCAGGGGCTGCCCACTTGCCGGCCGGAAAAGAGATCGCCATTTTCATCGTCCGCATTCCGATCGGCTCCGCGGACGTCGGGGAGGGATAACGATGGCCAAAATCCTCGCCGTGGACGATGCGCGGGACGTGCTCGCGCTTTTGACGCGCTACCTTGGCGGCCAAGGCTACGAGGTGATCACGGCACAGAACGGCGCGGAGGCGCTCTCCGTGCTGCCCTTCGAGCGCCCTGACGTGGTGTTGATGGACGTCGACATGCCCGAAATGGACGGCATCGAAGCCTGCCGCCGCATCAAGGCAAACGAGCAGTTCCAGGCAATCCCCGTGATCATGCTGACCGCCAAGACCTCGGACGATGACATTGTCCGGGGACTCGACGCGGGCGCGGATGATTACGTCTCCAAGCCGTTCACGCTCGATGTCCTTTCGGCGCGAATCCGGTCGGCGGTGCGCGTCAAGATCAGCCGCGACACGATCGCCCGCATGAACGAACACCTGCGGGCGGAGATCTCGCAGCGGATGCTCATCGAGCGCGAGCTGGCCGAGGCCCGGCGATTGGAGGCGGTCGGCCAATTGGCCGCCGGGCTGGCCCATGAGATCAACACGCCCCTGCAATACATCGGCACCAACCTCCGCTTCATTGAAGAGGGCTTCACGTTCCTGGCCAGGTTGTTGACCGCCCATCGACGCC
>JBEKVL010000779.1:0-3373 GCA_049514055.1 Tepidisphaeraceae bacterium
TCTTGATGGAGTTGCCGGCGGCCAGTCCGGTCGAGGACGTCTGCAAGGGCAGCGTCGTACCGGCGATCTGCACCGTGCCGCCGTTGACCCCGGAGACGTTGAAGGTGTCGGAGTGCGCGGTCCCGTTGACGCGCAGGGTATCCGTCGGCAGGGTAGTATTGGCGGTGGTGAAGACGACCGCGTTCGTGGCACCCACGCCGAGGTTGCTGAACGTCAGCGGGGTCAGCGCGGCGCCACCGGCCAGAGTGCCGGCGATCGTGCCCGCGTCCGGATTGGCACCGGGCGTGTAGACCAGATTGCTGCCCGCGTTGGCATTCGCTGGGGAGTTGTAGATGAGGGTGTCGTTGCCGGCCTCGCCCGCGTAGATGAAGTTCTCCGCGCCGCCCGGCGAGGATTGTTGCAAGCCGGGAATAAGGTACTGGGTTGCCGTGACCGTGGAGGTATTGCCGGCATCGCTGAACTGCCCTCCCCCCGCGGCCGGGATCGTAAACGTGAGTCCCGGAACGGGCGGAGTGACAGGCGGGATGGACGACAAGGGATTGTTCGGATTGTACGTGACGGTCTGCGTGCCGGGCGTTTCCAGCTCGATGTTATCGCCCAGCCCGTTGGACCCGGATGCCGGCGCGCCGGCGGCCACATAGACCTGGACGTTCCATACCTCGTTCTGGGCAGCAGGCTCGCGGACCACGATGTCATCATTGCCCGACAGGGAGTCGATGAACAGGAAGGGCGTGTTGATAAACAGTATTTCCGGCCCGCCGTTGACGCTGACCGTGAAGTCCTGCACGCCGTCCAGCAGCGGATTGGGCGTGCCGGGGGCCGCCGGGTTGTAGGAGCTGTCGCGGGCAATCACGGTGATCTCATCGTTGCCGTTGGTGCCGTCGATCTTGGGGAAAACAGCGGGAACACCGGGAACAACGGGGACGTTGGTGTTGGTAATGCTCTCGATGTGGACCCAACTGACGGTCTGGAAGCCCGCCGTGTTCATGCCGCCGGAATCGCTGGTCGGTCCCGGAAAGATCACGTACGCCGCGGGGTGGATCAGGTTGAGGGTATCGCCCGGCAGGACGCCGATCGGGTCGCCGCCATCGACCAGGAAGGTCGTGGTCGTCGAGGGCCCGATGTTGATGGTGTCGCTGCCGGCCAGGGCGTCGATTTCCACGTGCGGCAGGGCCGCATTGTAATTGACCACCAGCAGGGCATTGACCTTGACCGCGTTGGGGCCGGAGGCCGCATCATTGACGTCGATGATGTCGGCGTTCTGGGTTCCCTCCACGAAGAGCACATCGCTGCCGCCGTTGCCGTTGATGGCGAAGCCGCCAGTCGCGGTGCTGACGTTGGTGGCATTGAGCACCGGCCCGATCGGCGTCTGCGAGGAGAGCGTCCCACCCTGGCCGTTTTGGGCATCCCCGCCCGTGTAGGCCTGGACCGTGGCGCTGCTGGCGCTGGTGGGAGTCGCCACGAGCGAGTCCGCGCCGGTCGTTCCCATGATCTTCAGGGCATTGGCGTTGGCGTTCAGATTGGCCACTTCCACGCCGGTGAGCGAGACCGTGCCGCCGTAGCCGGTGATGGTGGTGTTGGTGGGGATCGTGCTGTCGCCGAGGTTGACCGTTACCAACCCGGTGGCGCCGGTGAGGTTGACGGTGTCGCTGGCCGACGGGTCGCCGCCGTCCACGAGGGTGTTGGTATACGGCAGGGTGGCTGCCAGGTTGAAGACGTCGTCGCCGTCGAGGCCCAGCAGGTTGAGCGTCTTGATGGAGTTGCCGGCGGCCAGTCCGGTCGAGGACGTCTGCAAGGGCAGCGTCGTACCGGCGATCTGCACCGTGCCGCCGTTGACCCCGGAGACGTTGAAGGTGTCGGAGCTCGCGGTCCCGTTGACGGTCAGGGTGTCCGTCGGCGGGGTATTGGCGGTGGTGAAGACGACCGCGTTGGCGGCAGCCACGCCCAGGTTGAGGAAGGTCAAAGGAACCAGGCTGTCGTTGGCGCCGCCGCCGAGCAACTGCTGCCCGATGATTGAGCCGGCGTCCTGGGCGGTGCCGGGGGTATACACCAGGGCGCTGCCGACCGCGCCGGCGTTGGCCGGCGAGGTGTAAGTCAGCGTGTCGCCGCCGCCTTGGCCGTTGATGGTCACCGCCTCGGTGGTGGCGAAGTTGACCGGCGCCGACCCGGTAATGGTGACGCTGCCGGCATCGGGCGCGGTCGGCTTGAAGTTGATGGCGTCGGCCGCCGCGCTGCCGTTGACGATCAACGAGTCGCTGGCGGTGGGATCGCCGCCGTTGACGTTGATCGCCGTGACGTTGGCCGAGAGCCCGACGGGGTAGACGTTGAACTTGTCGTCGCCGAACAGGCCGTTGAGCGTGACGGTGCCGAAGGCGCTGAAGATCACCGGGGCCTGGCTATCGACCCATACGGTGTCGCTTCCGCCCAGGCGCTGGAGGGCCAGGGTGTTGGGGCCGTTTGTGCCGTTGGCCACCAGGGTGTTGCCGGCCGCGGGACCGAAGCCGAGAACGCTGACCAGCCTCATGCCGGTGAAGGCGACGTTGCCGTCGGTGGTGTTGGTCTGGACGGTGCCGGCGTCGGGGGTGGTGCCGGGCACAATGGTCGTGGTCCCGGCGACGCCGTTGCTGACGTTCAGGGTGTCGGTACGCGGGGTTGCGCCGCCGTTGACCGTCAGCGACGCCGGGCCGGAGGTGCCGGAGACGTTGACCACGTCGGTGCCGGCGCCGGTGTTCACGACCAGCGACTGCGTGTCGGCGGTGACCAGGCTGACCGTTTGCGTGGTGGGGTTGACCTGGACGGTGCTGGTGGTGGCGGTGGCGCCGCGGACGACGTTGATGACGTCGTTGCCAGTGGTGCCATTGACCGTCACGGTGTTGGCGCCGGTGCCCGGGTCGAGGGTGAAGGCGCCGGTGACGTTGCTGAAGTTGAAGACGGTGTTCAGTCCGGCGTTGGTGACGGTGCCCGCGCCCTGAGTGCCCGTGGCGGTCGGCGTGTAGGTCAGGTTGTCCGCCGCGGCTGTGCCGTCGATCGTCAGGGGATTGGCATTCGCGTCCAGGTTGGCCACATCGACGCCGACGAGCGTGACCGGGGCGCCATAGCCGCTGATGACCGTGTTGGGGTTGAGTGAGCCGGGTGTATTGTCCGCCAGATTGACCGTGACGAGTCCGGTGGCGCCCGTCAGATTCACCGTGGCGTCGGCATTGACGAGGACGCCGCCGGCGTACGGCAGGCTGCCGCTGAGGTTGAAGACATCCGCCCCGCCATTTCCATCGAGCAGCAACTCGTTGATCGCGGGGGTTTGCAGGACCGGAGTCTCGGCACTCCCGGACAATGCCAAGATCTGGACGGTGCCCGCGCCGCCGTCCCCGCTTCC
>JBEKVL010000780.1:0-3370 GCA_049514055.1 Tepidisphaeraceae bacterium
AACGGTGCCGGCACTTCGCCGGCCGCGATCACGATGTCCCTCAGGCCGAACCGCCCGACCAGCCTGGAGTCGGCCAGCGGCGCCTCGCGCACGAGTTTCAGATAGCTGTCTCGATGGGTCAGCGCGGACAACATGTTCATCCGCATGAGCGGATCGTTGTTGTCCTCGGGATCCAGTTTGGGATAGAAAACGGCCCAGTACTTCTCGAGCAGCCCGCGAACCAGCGCCAAGCCGTCGCAGATCCCCGCCACGCCGTGGATCCTGACAGCGGCCCTGGCGGCGTGGATGACCACCTGGAGATCCTTGCTGCGGCCCAGCAACTCGCAGGCGAACCGCAGGAGCTCCTTCCAGTCCGGCTCTTCGGCGGGAATGATCTGGTCACCCATCTGCTGCTCGGGCTTGCCTTTGGCGAGTTCCTCCAATTGAAAGAACTCGGGGGCAATCGTGATGTCCTCGCCGACCGGATTGTCGGCGCTCACAGGCTCAAGCAGTTTCTCCACATTCAGACTGGCCATGGCTCTCCCTTCACGACCGCCCGGCGCGCTTCAGGCAAAACAACGATACGCCGGGCTCGCGGTCACTTCTTCTCGGGTTGATCGTTCTTTTCCGGCTGAGCCTTTTTTTCCGGCTTCGCTTTCTTCGGCGGCGCGTCCTTGTCGAATACCGCGTAGATCACCTGTTCCGCACTGATCTGTTCAAACTCGCCCGAGCTTTCCAGTTTGCTCATGAACAGGCGACGCGAAGCCTCCGCCTCCCTCATCGACAAGCCGGCGCCGCCGGTGGACATCGGATTGTCCACCGGATACACGGCGTTGAAGAAGGCCCGCATCCGATCCATGTACAGTTTGGCCTTCTCCATGCCGGGCGTGTTGTTGACGAACTCCCGGAACTTCGCCGTCGAATCAACGGTTCTGAGTTTGTTCGCCTTCTTGTAGACCGCGGCGGCCTTCTCCAATTCGGCCTTCATTTCGACAAACGGATCGGTCGGTTTGCCGGCCTGATCAACACCCGCAGGGAACGAATCGTAGAACAGCGCGATGAGTTTCTCGGCCACATCCTGCTTGATCCGATTGCGCGTCAGCAGGAAATCGGTGGCCTCGACGCCGCCGCCGCTGGCCATCTTCAACGGCACGTCATCATAAACGTTGGTGGCCGGTCTTGTCGTCGGAGGCTTGAACTTGATGATGCCCAGTTCCTCGAGCTTGCCGACCGCCGAGTCGCTCGCCGCCGTCGCGATGGCCGTCACGATAGGCACGGGACTCAACACCACCACCGGCTGCAACGGCACCGGCGACGCCTTGGCTTCAAGGGCGAAGACAAGGCCAATGGCTGGAGACGTTGCCATCCTCCTCAGTTGGTCGATGGTCACCGTGCTGACATCGAAGCCCGCGGTGACCTGCGTGCCCGCAAAGGCCGGATTGCCGATCAGGTTGGTCAAGTCCTGGGCATTCAGGCGTATGCCGGGATCTGAGGCGTGCGCGCCGGTGCTCTCATCGTCGACTTTCGCGCCGCTGACGAGCGTGTTCGTCCCGAAGGGCTCGAACCTGGATACGGTGAGCTTTCCGCCCGCCACGTAGCTGGCGCCGTTATCGAGCGGTGCGCCTCCTCCGGCAACCGCGAGCGGTTCGCTCTTGTGCCGCTTGAGCAACAGAGTGTCAGCGTAAATGTTGAGGTCCTTGAGCGTTGTGATATCGGACAGATGCGCGGTGTCCGCTCGCACGTCCAGCGTACCCAGGGCGGTGAGCCGCTCGTTGCGGCTGACTTCAATCAGGCCGGCGGGCTTCCCGCCGCTCGTGTGCGCCTCGATCGTGTAGGTGCCGGTGTACGCCTGCTGATCCGAAGGCGTCCCCGCGATCACGCAAATGGAAGCATACTGCGAGGTCTTGCTCCGCAGATCGTTCTTGCCGTCGTTGTTGACGAACAGCCGGCCCACATTCACATTAACATCGTTGGCCGGAACGGCCGGTGGGGCGATGAAGAATATCTGCGCATCGGTCGCGCTCGTGCCCGACGGAACCGTCAGCAACGTCAAATCGTAGAAGTTCTTGCCATCGGTGCCAGCCACGTCGCCGTCGAATCGGATGTAGTCAGCGCTGGACGCTCCATTGGTCTGCAAGGTCGCGTTGTGCCCGAGCGTGACGACGCCCTGGTATTCCTGCGAATTCTGGGTCTCAACGCCCGCGCCCTCGATCACCGTATTGCCAACAATGTGAAGACTCTTGTTGCCGGTCACCTGCTGGTCAAAAGTGACCGTCGTCCCAGTCAGGGTGGTGTCGCCTACCAGCGTCAGCAGGCCGCCGTATTCCTGGGTGGCGCCCGTCGTGGTAATCGTGCCGCCCTTAATCGTGGCAGCGCCGTCAACCACAAGGCTCCCGCCACCACTGACAGTTTGGTCAAAGGTCACCATCGCGCCGGTCAACGTGGTGTTGGCCCCGAGCGTCACCGGGCCATTGTACTCCTGCGTCGTGCCCGTCGTGGTGACGGACCCGCCGGCAATCGTCGTCGCGGCGTTCACAAGTAAACTCCGGCTACCGGACACCGCGGCATCGAAGGTCACTACGGTTCCCGTCAGCGTGGCATTTACTCCAAGCGTCACCGAACCCCTGTATTCCTGGGTCGTGCCCGTCGTCGTCACGGATCCGCCGCTGATCGTCGTTGAACCGTTCACGAGCAGGCTCTTGCTTCCCGACACAGCCTGGTTAAACGTCACCGAGGAGCCCGTCAATGTCGTGCTGTCGTTCAACGTCACCGCGCCGTCGTACGTCTGAGCCCCGGTCGTCCGCACTGTCGCCGAGCCCGCGTTACCCGCGTTAAACACGCTGGTCCCGACGACATGCAGGCTTGCCACGCCCGCACCTGTATCGCCGACAAAGTCACCAGGCTCGTTCCCGAACACTGCATTCGTCGGCGCGCCGCCATTCCCGATGGCCAAAGCGAATGCTCCGTTCACCGTCGCGTCGAACGTCACGACCGTACCCACCAGCGCCGCATTGGCATCCAGAGTCACCGCGCCGTTGTACTCCTGCGTCGTGGTCGTCGTCATCGTGCCGCCCTTGATATTGGTGATCCCGTTCACCAGCAGGCTGGCTGTCCCCGTCACCGGGCTGTCGAAGGTCACGGTGGTGCCGCCCAGGGTTGTCGCTCCGGTCATGGCCACCGCGCCGTTGTACTCCTGCGTCGTCGTGGTGGTCACCGCGCCGCCCTTGATATTGGTGATCCCGTTCACCAGCAGGCTGGCTGTCCCCGTCACCGGGCTGTCGAAGGTCGCCGTGGTCCCGCCCAGAGTCGTCGCTCCCGTCATGGCCACCGCGCCGTTGTACTCCTGCGTCGTGGTCGTCGTCACCGTGCCGCCCTTGATATTGGTGATCCC
>JBEKVL010000781.1:0-3369 GCA_049514055.1 Tepidisphaeraceae bacterium
ATTTTCAGTTTGAAGAACTCCATGTCGCGATAGCCGTAGGCCTGCCTCTGCAGGAGCTTGATCTCGGTATTGGTTCCCTCCAGCGGGCCGGTTGAGATCGGACAATGATACCAGTTCAGCAGACCTCGGCGGTGGGTGACCAGTGTCTCGGCAAACTCCTGAAGCATCCGCACGCCGCTACAGCGCGCCCGAGCGATCCAGTCGTTGAGGGCGCACGGCGGCGATGTGGCGCGAGTGTGAACCGGTGGGCGATCCCATCTGCGAAGACGCTGGCCGCCAACGAGAAGGAGGGGGGCGAGGTCTGGAACGACGACGAGGCCGAGGTCTTCTGCCAGCCGAAGCGCGATGGCCCCTACGTTCATGTCGGCGTCAACGTGGCCGGCGCCAAGGTCGTCGAGGTCAAGGACGGCGATGCGCCCGAGTGGAAACTGGATCAGATCCGTGCCGCCGCCGGTAAATCGGAAACCGCGACGGTCGTCGAGATGGCCATCCCCTTCAAGGCCGTCGGCCCCGTGCCCAAGTCCGGCACGGTCTGGCGAATCAACTTGGCGGGGCACGAGGCGGAAAGCGGAACCTGGCTCTCGGCCGCTCCTGCTTCCGGCTCGTTCCACGACGCCGTCACCTTTATGGATCTCGTGTTCGAATAACGCCCATCGATCATCCCGGCTCAGGTGCCGTGGCATGGAGAGTGCGGGTTTCCGGCCTGTATGCGCCCGGAGACAGGCTGGAAGCCTGCACCACAAATTCATTCGCGATGATCCGGCATTGGACGTTGAGATCTACAACTTGCCATCATCCCATGCCATCTGTCATCTCTTCGGTTAAGGATCGTACTGAAAGCCGGTGATCGATTCGAGCGCGCGCCCGACGGATTCCCGGATGGTGTTGTTCCTGGCGCGTACGTCCAGATCCACCAGGGGCTTCATCGTCGAGCGGTCTTTGAGCCTCGCGAATGCATCGCAGGCCGCGGTCACAACCCGTTACTCTTAGTCTGGGGTGAGGACCAGGGCGATGGCGGGAATGGAGGGTTCTTACGGGGTAGAGTCGGCCGTGAAAGGAATTGCAACCGGCCTTGGCGGCGACGAGAGTGGGAATGTTGCAGTAACACCTGACTCGTCGCCGGCGGCAGTTCTTCGACGTGGTGCGTGATCAGAATCACCGTCGGCCGCCAGTGCCCCGGCTCGAACAGCGTCTGGACCGTGTCGTAACCGCCCGCGATTCGCGGCAATGCTAAAGGACTTCCCATCAACCACGGCCGCCGCCTTGGCACCGGTCTTGGTCCAGCCAAAGAAGAAATCAGTCAGGTCGCCCGGATACCGGAAGATGGACGGAGGCGTTGCTGAAGTCGCTGGTCTGATGACGCCGGCGCATTTATCGCGTGCCGGGAACGCCCGGGAACGGTAAAGTTCATGTGCAGTGCCACGCGCGACCGCGGAAGGAAGGTCACCGATGCCAATGCGAACGACGATGGCGGGCCTGGAGAGTCGGGCGGCTGATCCACTTTCCGGCGACATTCTGCCAGCCACGATCCCGGGCCTGGGCAGCCGGGCCATCGGGCAATGGCGGGACAGCGCGACGGCAGGCGCGGCGCCGGTGGGCTTTGCCGAGCGGGCCGGCATCCTCAAGAACGATGCCGGCCACAACTACGACATGCTGCAGCGCCAGGGGGCGGTGCGCTGGATGTCCCGCTGGCTGCTGGGCCGCGATGAGCCCATCAGCGAGCCGGCCATTGCCCTGATACCGGATCGGGATCTCTACTGCGCCCCGGGCGGCGAGGTGATGCAGATCGAGGGGTCTCGATCCACGTACGACCTGAACGAGGAGTACGAACAAAGCCTGCTGCAGAAGCGAAAACAAGCCTGGGCCGCGGCAAACCGTGCCCCGTTGCTTGAGCGGGTGCGCGGCGCGGCGGGCATCCGGCGGTTGGCCGAACTGCCGGAGCCGGCCGTTGAGAAGACCGGCACACCGGAAATGCCCGCCTACCGTGTGCAACGACTGATCTTCAAGTTCGAGCCCGGCATCTACCTTCCAGCACTGCTGCTCACGCCCCATCCTCATCCGGCAGGGCATGGATTGCCTGAAGCGCGAGCGAGGGTTTGTCGCTCTCCCAGTCCTTCAGTTCGTGGCAGCGTAGTTCAGCCAAACCCAAAGCCCACAGCCGCTGCCGCTTTTCATCCCAGACCACGCCGTGCGCCGAGGGCAGCGGAGTCTCCCAGACCGGCTGGTCGGATTGGGCCAGGTTGAAGAGGATCAGGCGGTTGCCCTTGGCGTTCACTGAACTGGCGACCACCACGCGGTCCCGGGGCAGCAGTTCCAGCGAGTGGGCATTGGGCACCCGCGCATGCCAGAGCACGCCGAGTCACCCGCTGGGCCGGGACCGGCGTCAAACCGAAGGCCTCGAATTTATTGATATCGCGGCCCGATGAATTGCCGACCTGAACAACTTGATGGCCCAGATTCAGAGCCGGGATGGCAATCACGCATTCCCGGGTTGCCCGCAGGGCGGCAAAGCTGTGATTGGCGCTGCTGACGACGCAGGCGACCAGCGGCGGCTCGAACTCCACCATCATGAGCCAGGACATCGTCATGACATTGGCCCGGCCCTTGCGAGCGGTCGTAAGCAAGACCACCGGCCCCGGTTCGAGTAACTGGTAGACCTTCGATAGCGGATACTCTTTCATCGCGGCCCTCCCGCAGTGGAGGCCGCCGTTTCCCGCCACATGCAACGGTTCCATGCCGCCTCAAGGGACGGAATACTCGCTGCCGAGTTTTCCGCCCAAGGGTTTCCTCTTGAGCGCCTTTTCCTTCACCAGCTTGCTCAGGAGGTTGGCGGCTGGCCCCCACGCGGCCCCGCGTGGTCAAGCGGTATTGTCCCTTCGCACATCAGTCCTTCATCCCCACCGGTCACCGCTACTGCATCAACGTGTACAGCGGCTGCGCGCATGGCTGCATATACTCTGTCAATACGCCTCAGTCAAGTTTCCCAGATTTGCTGGCGCGGCGGCTTCGTCTTCCTCCGCGCCAAGGCCGGGCAGTTCGACGCGGGCGTGGCCATGTACAACAGCCAGGGCCTCATCTCGGTCATACTCCTCGCCTTCGATCAGGCCGTCGACATGACCATCGGCCTGCCCATCCCGATCCAACGCGGCGTTCAATTGTTCGCGTCTTTCCGTGGTGCATAGAGCGTCTGGAATGAGTATCGGCCTGATCCAACCTTATAGACTACAGTTGCGCCTTCCGTCCGGACGAACTCGACACCCGTGGCCCCAGAGGCAAGCCGGCCACTCTCGGTGATCTGTTCCGGGTGGTCCGACGGCACGTAGATCAGGGCGGTCGCATTGCCCGGGATCTCAATCTCCATAGTCAGCC
>JBEKVL010000782.1:0-3368 GCA_049514055.1 Tepidisphaeraceae bacterium
TAGGCGTCGAGGTTCCCGATCACGCCCATGCTGGTGCGCTTGTCCATGGCCTGCTCGACTTCCGGCGGCAGTGAGATGTTCTCGACGACCAGCGCCACGACCTCCAGGCCAAACTGTGCGAAGTCGGAACTGATCCGGTCGCTGACGAACTTGCCCAACTGGCTCTGGTTGCCGGCCAGGTCCAGCGCGGGGATCTTCGATTGGCCGAGCACGTCGGTGAAGCGGGCGACGACCATGTCGCGGATCTGGTCGCCGAGTTCATCGAGCGTGAAGCGGCTGTCGGTGCCGACCATCTGCCGCAGGAAGGTGGCCGGGTCGGAGATGCGGATGCCGTAGGTGCCGAACGCGCGCAGCCGCACCGGCCCGAACTCGGGGTCGCGCAGCATGATCGGGTTCTTCGTGCCCCACTTCTGGCCGGTGAATGACCGCGTGGAGACGAAGTAGACCTCGGCCTTGAACGGGCTTTCGAAACCGTACTTCCAGCCCTTGAGGGTGGAGAGGATCGGCATGTTCTGCGTCTGGAGCGTGTAGGTGCCGGGGTTGAAGACGTCGGCGAGTTTGCCCTCGTTGATGAAGGCGGCCACCTGCGATTCCCGCACGACGAGTTTGGCCCCGTACTTGATTTCGTTTTCGTAGCGGGGGAAACGATAGACCATCGTGTCGCGCGTTTCGTCGAGCCACTCGATGATGTCGATCAGTTCGTGGCGAAGTTTGTCGAGAAGACCCATTGCGTAACCTCCGTTGATTTTGACCGTCGATACGGGCATGACCACACGCCAGGACCGCGATCAGCGATCGCGGCTACAGACAGATTACCAATCCTATGGCTTACGAGAAACCCGCGCCGGGTTACAATCCGGTCACACGTTTATAGATCGGCCATTCAACGGAACGGTTCTTTCTCGTCTAATGCAGATTGTCATGCGCACACTCCCACATACACTTGCGGCCACGCTTCTACTGCTCTCGCTCACTGCGCGCGGCGCTGATGCTCCCGCCAGCCGCCCGGCCATTTATGACAGAATCGTGCAGGAGTACATGTCGGGCAAGTGGGACGACCTGGACCAGGATCTCAAGGCGAGCGTCGCCGAGATCAACGCGCTGCCGGCCGCGCTGAAACTGGACGTGACGTATATTCGCCAGACGGTGGCCGAGTGCCGTCCGTTGTGGTGGAAGCAGTGCAAGGCCGGGCAGAAGACGCCCATCCGGTCGAGCCTGTGGGGCAGGAACCTCGATCTCACCTTCGACCCGGCCGGCAAGGGAGGCGTGCAGGTGGAGTTCATCGGCGCGCGCCGGTTTGTGACTGTCTCCTGGCCCACGGCGGAAATGGACAACCCCGACCACGCCGAGCACGGTTATTCCAAGGGAGAACTCAATAACCTCAGCATCTCGGCCACGCTCGGCATGGCCCAATATTGGGCGATTCTTCCGCTGGATTCGATCGCCAACCTCAACGAGCAGCAGAACCTGCTGCTCAATCGCTGTTTTGATTTGCGAGGCAACATTACGGGCGTCTACTACGGCTCGCCGCGGGCGAGGCAATGGGGTTTCTGGCTCTACATGGCCGGATACATGGAGAAGTATCAGAAGATGCCGACGGTCAATGGCCGCAAGGCCGTCGGGGCGCTGTTCGTGAACGAGGTGGTGGCCAATTCGCAGAAGTATCCATCGATCAAGTTGCCCAACACGCTCGACGCCGACGGCGCCGAGGAGAAGCTGGCACTGAAACTCAAGGATTGGATTGAGAAACGGCAATGGACGTTGGCGGAGGACCGCTTGCTGCGCGATGCGGCCAAGACGTTCGCCATGGCCAACGAAGGCGTGCTGAAGCAGGGGGGCATCGTCACGTTTGCGAACAAGCTCGTCATGTCGCTCGACCCGGCCGCCGATGGGGCGCTGCGCGGCAAGCGGGATGCGTGGGTGAAGGCGAAGTTTGACGAGGCGAAGAAGTGACGGTTGCGACTTCTCCCGCTTGCCGCTAATCTTCCGAACCACAGGACCATTGTGTCCTCAATTATTATGCCCCATCGAATTCTTGCGTCAGATTGGTTGGCACCGGCCGTTAAACGTCTCGTGGTTGAAGCACCGCACGTGGTTCGCCATTGCAAGCCGGGCCAGTTCGTGATTGTCCGTCCCGCGGCCGACTCGGAGCGAATCCCGCTCACGGTCGCCCATGTGGACCGGCCGGCCGGCACGATCACGCTGATCATCCAGGCCATCGGCGCCACCAGCACGAAGTTGTGCAATCTCGAAACCGGGCAGACCATGTCCGACGTCGTGGGGCCGCTTGGCAAACCGACGGAGATCGCCAACGTCGGTCACGCCGCCATCGTCGGCGGCGGTGTCGGGACGGCCGTCATCTACCCGCAGGCGCCGGCGCTGAAAGAACTTGGCAACCGCGTGACGGCCATCATCGGTGGGCGCAGCAAGCCGTATGTCATTCTGGAGAACGAACTTCGCGCCACCTGCGACGAAGTTCTGCCCTGCACGGACGATGGCTCCTACGGTTTCGCGGGGTTTGTGACGGAGCGGCTCAAGCAACTCATTGACGAGACGCAGCAAACCGGCCGCAAACTCGGCGTGGTGATCTGCGCCGGCCCGGTGCCGATGATGCGCGCGGTCGCCGAAACCACCCGGCCGTTTGCCATCCACACCATCGCCTCGCTCAATCCGATCATGGTTGACGGCACCGGCATGTGCGGCGGCTGCCGCGTGCAGGTCAACGGGACGAATCTCTTCGCCTGCGTTGACGGCCCCGAGTTCGACGCTCACAAGGTCGATTTCAAGGAGTTGTCTGATCGTCTGACCGCCTACCGTGAAATGGAGAAGGTCGCGATGGAGCGGCATACGTGTAAGCTCGCACAGCATTGATACGGATTTGAGATTCCAAATCTGAAATCTGAAATCTCAAATTCCCAATCTGCAATCTCAAATTTGGAATTTCAGATTTCAAATTTCAGATTCCAAATTTCCCCCGAGGTTGCCATGAAGGCCAATGAACGCATGAAGATACAGCGGCAGCACATGCCGGCCCGCGACGCCAACGAACGTGCCCAGTGTTTCCAGGAAGTCAACCTTGGCATGGCCGAGCAATTCGCCGTCGTCGAGGCCCAGCGCTGCCTCGATTGCAAAGATCCCAAGTGCATCAACGGCTGTCCCGTTGCGATTCGCATTCCGCGGTTTGTCATGGCCCTCTCACAGGGGAATCTCCGGTCGGCGGCCGACATTCTGCTCGAAGACAACGCCCTTCCCGGCATTTCCGGCCGCGTCTGCCCGCAGGAAAAGCAGTGTGAATGCCTCTGCATCCGGGGCAAGAAGGGCGATCCCGTCGCCATCGGCTACCTCGAGCGCTTCGTGGCCGACTGGGC
>JBEKVL010000783.1:0-3365 GCA_049514055.1 Tepidisphaeraceae bacterium
ATAGACCGTCATGCCCGGCGGAATGTGCGGCAGCATGGCACCGAGACGCTCGCGGGCGACCAGCAGGGACTCGACGCCAATCCGTGAAGCCAGGAGCCGCTGGACGACGAGGTGGCCTTCGGCAATGAACCGGCCGCCTTCGCGGGAGAGATCGCGTTCTTTCAGGCGCGTGTAGGCGGCGATGCGCGGGTCGTCGAGTGAGGAGATTTCGATGAGCGTGGGCACGGGGAGATAGTTACATCCGGCGGCGTGGAAAGCAAATGAACCCGTGTCGCGGGCTTCAGTTGAACTTGATGACATAACGCCCCTCCGTTTCTCCGTCGGCCGAGAACAGTGGATTTTTCCGTTGCGTCCAGCGGCCGTCCTGCATTACAATCATGTTAATATCGGGACGGCCCGGGACACTTCTTACGCCGCAACGAGGTAACCATGCGTTTCCGACGCGGATTCACACTTGTGGAACTTCTGGTAGTGATCGGCGTGATTGCGTTGCTCATCTCGATACTGCTGCCGGCGCTGACGCGCGCGAAAGAGCAGGCCAACCGGGTCAAGTGCGCAAGCAACATCCGGCAGATTGTCTGCGCAGCGCGCATGTACGCCCAGCAGGACAAACGCGGCAGGTTCATTCCCCGCGACCCGACCGGCGACAACGACAGCATCTATCCGTTGTGGGATGCGAAGCTGATTCCGAATCTCAAGATCGCCGTCTGTCCCGGCACGCAGAACAACGTGAACTCGCCGCAGGATCTGAAGCAGGCGGCGGCCAGCGCGGCCGCGTCCTCCGGCGGGCACAGCTACGAGACCAGGAACTGGCTGTGGTCGGGCTACACCTGGCCCGACGGCAGGCAGTTCCCCCAGGTGCCCAATCCCTCCACGGGCGTTCTGGAGGACCAGATCAAGACGGAGACCAACACGCGGGGCTCGCTGTCGGTGCTGCTGATTACGGATGCTGACAATACAGGCAACAACAATTATCCAGACCCGGGCGAGAACCATGGCGCTGACGGCGTCAACGTGGGGTATTGTGACGGGCACGTCGAGTTCCAGAACCGGGGCAGACCGCTGCTGGCGGCGTTCATCGACGGCTATTACTGGCCAAGCTGGCCGGAGTCGCTGTACGGCCCCTGGTTGATCAACAACGGAGGCGTCTTGAAGTGGAAGTGACGCAACGGGGGGCGATGGCGGGGGTATCTGTGCGCATGGACCGGCCAGTGGTGGCGCGGTGGACCGCGGCGGGAGCTTGCCAGCGGAGAGTTGATGCGTACTGATGCACCGGAGCGTGCCTGGGGGTGCGTGGGTTGGGCGCTGATGCTCTTTCTTTTTCTGGCAGTGAGTGCGGGCGCGGACGATGCCGTCGTTCGGCGGGCATCCGAGCTGATGAAGAACCGGCAATACAACGATGCCATCAAGGTTCTTTCCGAAGAGGTCAAGGGCAAACCCGACGAGGCGGCCGCGCGCCAGCACCTGATGCTCGGCGAATGCCACTACCTGCTCAAGCAGTATGAAGAGGCCCGGGGTTACTTCGCCAAAGCCGCGAGAAATGCGGCCGACGATGCGGACAAAGCGGTGGCCGAATATCGGCTGGCGTGCGTGGCATTCCGCCTGAAGGAAACCAACTCGGCCGGCGAACGGATCGACGCCTTCGTCACCCGCCGGCCGGGTGATGCCCGGCTGGGCGTGTTGCTGGTGTTCAAGATGCGGCTGCTGGCCGAAAAAGGCGCGGCGGCCGAGCGGGAGATGGTGGCGCTGCACGACCGGATCGTCGGCGAGGCCCGCAAGTATGGCGCGGCCGCGGCGATGGAGTCGGATGAGGTGCTCTGCGAGTTCTATCGGAGCATCGGTCAGGAGGACAAGGCGATCGGGCTGTACGGCCGGATCGTCAACAACTACCGGCGGCTGATCGCGGACCTGGAGAAGGAAAAGCAGCCGGTGCCGCCCTCATATGAGCTGACACACGATAACGCGGCTCTCCAGCTCGGGCTGATCAACCTCGAAAAGAAGCAGTACGGCGAGGCGACCAAGTGGCTGGAGAACGTCACATACGACGCAGAACTCAAACTGCGGGCGAAGCTGCTGTTGTCGAAGATGGCGTATGACAAAGGGGACTACGCCCAGGTGATTGCGCGGCTGACGGAGAAGAACCTGCTGGCCGAAATGAGCGATGGACCGACGAAGTGGGATGTGTGCCTGCTGCTGGGACTGGCCGAGCGGTCCAAGCCGGACAGCAACGCGGGCAAGGTGGAGGAGTGGCTCAAGCAGGTCGGCCAGCAGGCGAGGGGCTACGGGCAGGCACAGGGCGTACTCGGTGATCTGTATCGCGAGAAGGGGTTGCAGGAGGAGGCGCTGCGGGCGTATGCGGCGGCCATGGCCGTGCCCGACCACGCGGCCAGCGCCACCTACTGGACCGCCGCCATCTACCTCGAACGCGCCGACAAGGAGCCGGACAAGGCCAAGGCTACGGAACTGACGAAGAAGGCAACAGAAATGCTCGGCCGTGTGCTTCAGGCATATCCGATGACTTCATCGGCCAAGCTGGCGAAAGACAAGCTGGCGGAACTGGCGAAGAAGGGCGTGGATGTGGGAGCGGCGGCCGGCGCGGACGAGATGCTTAAGGCCTGGGAACGCCTCGCCAAGGACAAGCCGGGTGGGGCCGACGCGGCCCAGGCGTTGGCGCAACTTGTTCGCGTCCATGCGAAGATCGTGGTGGATGAGAAGACGAAGAAGCCGAGCAAGGGGCCGAATTACGAAGCGATGGCGGCGGTGGCCGACCGGCTGCTGGATGAGAAGGTTTACAAGGGCGACGGTCTGGGCGAGGCCGGGTGGCGGGCGCTGCGATGCGAGGTGCTTTACACGCGGGCGCTGGCGGAACTGGCGAGCATGAACCCATCGAAGGAACTGGAGGCCGTTGGGGCGGTATATGTGAAACATCCGAGCGCCGACGCGGCGGCGGAGTGGCTGCGTGAATCCCGGAAGTTGGTCGAGCCCAAGCAGCTTGAGATGGTGAAGGGGATTGAGCTGGCGATGCTGGAGGCGCTGTTTAAGTCGGAGAAGCCGGAGAATCATGAGAAAGCCGAGAAGCGTTTCGCCGAGCTTGAGGCCGACTATGGGAGCGACCCGCGGTTTGCGAAACTGAGTCTCGACTTGGCCGAGTTCTACAAATCCACGGGGCGATTCGTGGAGGCGGCCGACCAGTACGCCGGCGCAGCCCGGCGTGGGCGCGACCTGCCGGCCGAGGATGCAGTGAAGTTGTGGTACGCGGCCGGGACGCTCTACAGCCGGGCGGCGTACGAGATGCAGCAGAAGAAGTCGCAGCGGGACTACGGGGTCTATCTGTACCCGAAGGAGACGATCAGCTTTGGCACGGA
>JBEKVL010000784.1:0-3359 GCA_049514055.1 Tepidisphaeraceae bacterium
CTCCTCTTGACGGCCGTGTTCAGCATGCGCGGCCGGGCCGCCGACACCCCGACAGCACCCATCGGTGTAGCCAAGGTTGACATCACGCCGGAAACGCCGGTTCGCATGTACGGCTACGGTTCGCGAAAGACCGAGTCGGAAGGAGTGGCCGGGCGGCTCAGCGCCTCGGCCCTGGTGATCGGCGGCGACACCGGCCAGGGACCGGTCGTGCTCCTGGCGGTCGACAATGGCTCCGTCCCGCCGAACATCCGCGCCGAAGTGCTCCGCCGGCTCAACACGAAGATGCCGCTGAAGCCCGAGCAACTCATGCTCTGCAACGCCCACATCCACTCCGGCCCCGATCTGGAAGGCATGGATGGGTTGGCCGGGCAGGAACGGGAGCATATGGTCCAATACGCCGAGTTTTTGACCGGCCGCCTGGAACAAGTGGTCACGCAGGCATTGGCCGCCCGTCGGCCCGGCCGCCTCGCCTGGGCCACGGGGGCCGTCGGCTTCGCCGCCAACCGTCGCGTACTCCAGGACGGGAAATGGACCAAATTCGGTGCCGTTGCCGATGGTCCCGTCGATCACGGCCTGCCCGTGATGCGCGTGACGGACGCCGATGGCAAACTCATGGCGGTGATCGTCAACTATGCCTGCCACAACACGACCCTGCGGCCGAACTTCAAACAGATCCACGGCGACTGGGGCGGCTGCGCCCAGCAATACATCCAGGCCGATTCCCCCGGCGTGGTGGCCGTGCTCACCATCGGCTGCGGCGCCGATGCCGATCCGTCTCCTCACGGAACGGTTGAGTTGTGCGAGCAGCACGGCCGGGAGATTGCCGACGAGGTCAAGAAATTGCTCGGCGGCACTTGGAAGCCGATCAACCCCAGCGTGACTCCCCGTACGGTGGCGCTGGACATCCCCTTCGATCCGCTGCCGTCGGCGGAGGAATTGAAGACTTTTGCCGACAAGACATTCTCCGCCGCCCAGACGCTGAAACTCCTGGAGGGCGGCGGGAAGCCGCCTGTCTCCAAGCGCTACGAGATCACCACCTGGACGTTCGGCGATGACCTTGCCATGGTCTTCCTCTCCGACGAGATCGTCGTGGATTACGCCCTGCGGCTGCGTCGCGAGTTCGATGGCAACCGCCTGTGGATCAACGGCTACAGCAATGAGGTTCTGTACTACGTCGCTTCCAAGCGGCTGATCGGCGAAGGCGGTTACGAGGTCAACAACTCGATCAGCGCCCTGGTCACCTACGGCCGGCCCGAGCGCCAGCAGCCGACCATGGAAGATCGGATCGTCGAGGGCGTGCGCTCGATCATCCCAGCCAGTTTCCGCACGGCACCGGCCGCACCCAACCGATAGACCCGGCGTACTCAGCTTGCCGCGTGGGCGGCTTCCGGCAAGCCCATGGCGTGCTCGGTGTCCACTTCAAAGTATTCGTTGCGAGCGGCGGTGCCTGACTCCTTGTCGATGAACTTCCTGACCGCGTCGATGGAGTCGGCTTCCCAGACGCAGAAGGTCATCTTGTGGTTGGTGCCGGGGATGAAGAGCACGGGCTTCAATCCGGCGGGAAGCGTGCCGCCTTCAATTTTGCTCATCACGCTCTTCTTGGTCTGCTCCCACTTCTGGACGTCGTTGATGTTATGGTAAATTCCGACCTGCATAGTGATCCTTTCGTTGGTGTTGATGATCGACCAGAACCACTTTAGGCGCCTCAAACTCAGGCAATCAACCTCCGATTTACGCGTAATCAAATGTTCATGCAGTGGGTGACGATGACGCATACCAGGCGCTACCGCTCGCATCGTCCATCATCGTGATCCTGGCAATGGCTTGAGGGTGCCGGTCTCGGCAAGATGCATGATCCAAATAACAGACCACAGATCAAACTCGCGCCACTCATGCAATTGCTTCACGGCGGATGCAGCAGGCTCCGTCTTGGCCGCTTCTGCGACGAACGCGAATAACGTGACAGGTCCATTTTATGAGCATGGCGCCCTGGCGAAGCATGTTCGGAGGTCCGTCAATCATCCAGAATGTCGTCGATGCTCACGCCGAAGACGCTGTTGAACTTGGACAGATAAACTCGGAGCAATTCGGAGCCGGCGTGATTGCACGATTTGTGGCCGATGCGAACGGCTTGGCGGCTTCCCGGAGTGTCGCCGGCCCTGGGGGCAACGATGATCTTCTCGCCGCCGGCGCTGTGGATGTCGTAGCCCCTGCGCCGGAAGAAGCGCTCGGCCTGTCCCCATTTGACGCGCCGCCGGCCCATTAGCTCGCCATTTCAAGAAGCTCGGTTTCGGGAATCTCGACGGCAAACGTACCGCCACGATGATGGCGAGGCGCGATATCCACCGGCATGTCGTCCGGCCAGGCACCCGTGACCATCTTGTGGGCAATCTCGAAAAGCTCGGCCGGAAGCGACCTGGCGTGGGCCGCCAGTTGTTGGATATCCCTGGGGGCCTCGCGAAAGAGGGCAACCGTTTTGTCGCGGGCCGCCAGCGCCGCCACTTGCCGGATGGCCTTCAGCGCATCCGCCATGGCATCCACGATGCAGTCGCCCGTACCCAGTTGGTCGGTGCGCAAGCTGTGGGCAATCCAGCAATCATCTTCGGCCGAATGATAGACGATCAGCCGATCGATAAGGGCTTTGTTGCGCGTTCGCTTGGCCATGGGCACACCTCTGCGCGAACTATACCCCGCCGATGCCGCCGGTCAAACAGGGGAATCGGACACCCGCCGGTAACGGTCGCATGGCTGACGCGGTATGGATGACTGAGTCCCATCTCACAGAGAGGCCGCACATGTCTGACACAGAAGGCCAAGACCATGCCCGTGACGCCAACCTCAATCGCCGGGAGTTTCTGGTGACGGCCGCAATGTCCGCCGCCACTGTCAGCGGTGCTGCGACCGCGGGTGGCGCGGAGGCGGACACGCGGCCGGTGGAGATTGCAAATATCGATCCGGGATTCGTGGGGCCGCAGTTCTTCGACAAGGCGGAAGAGGAGGCGCTGCTGGACGTGCTGGAATCGCGATCGCCGTTCCGCTACTGGGGGCCGGGGCGGCCGACGAAGGTGCTGCGGTTTGAGGAGAACTTCGCGAAGTACATGGGCGTGCGTTTCGCGCTGGGGGTCACCTCGGGGACAGCGGCGCTGGATTGTGCCATCGCGGCGCTGGGCGTCGGGCCGGGGGATGAGGTGATCGTGCCGGCGTACACCTGGTGGTCGGACTACACCTGTGTGGTCCACGCGGGGGCGCTGCCGGTGTTCGCGGATATCGACGCCACGCTGAACCTCGACCCCAAGGACTTCGCGCGGAAGATCACCCCGCGCACCAAGGCGGTCATTGCGGTGCACCTGCTGGGCGGG
>JBEKVL010000785.1:0-3358 GCA_049514055.1 Tepidisphaeraceae bacterium
AGGTTCCAGCCGAAGACCCAGACAAACCGGTCAGGATACTCCGCCGCCGCGGACGCGCCGGCCAGGACGAACAGGATCGAGAGGGACAACAAGTGCTTCGTCATGAGGCTCCTCGGGTATGTGGCGGGATTGTCCCACCTGCCGCGGGTCCGTCAAATGGGCCAAGACGTCCGCTTCGCCTCCCCGCCGGGCGTGACCAGAAATCCGGGCAAGCTGCAAATCGTCTCCACCAAGACAGTTGTCATTCTGAGTTGTACTCGCGAAGAATCTGGGATTGGACTTCGAGGCCAGATCCCCTTCGGCTTCGCTCAGGGCAGGCTCTCGCGAGTACGCTTGGGATGACGGTTTGTCGTTTCGACGAAGTGCCCGGGAGAATCGCCACGCCCTCCCCGCCTCTCCTGCTCCGGCCGTGCTATCATGAATACGTGGCTCAGCCCAGCCCCGTTTCGCGCACTCCCGAACTCCTCGCCCCGGCGGGCGATGCGGACTCGCTCCGCGCGGCGCTGGACGCCGGGGCCGACGCCGTCTACTTCGGCCTCGACCAGTTCAATGCCCGCCGCCGGGCCCGGAATTTCCGGGCGGACGAGCTGGTGGCCGTTGTGGACTCGATCCACGCCAAAGGCGCCCGGGCGTATCTCACGCTCAACACGGATCTGGCCGAGCGCGAGGCATCCGCCGCGGCCCGGATCCTTGAACTCGCGGGCGACGCGGCCGTCGATGCCGTCATCGTCCGCGATCTGGCCGTGCTGGCGCTGCGGCCGGCGTTTCCGGAACTGGCGTTTCACCTGAGCACCCAATCGTACATCGCCTCCAGCGCCGATGTCGTGTTTGCACGCGATCTCGGCGTAGCGCGCGTGGTCCTGGCCCGAGAAATGTCGCTGCCCGAAATCGCCGCCGCCTCGGCTGTGCCGGGCATCGAGACCGAAGTCTTCGTCCAGGGCGCGCTCTGCTTCTGCATCTCCGGCCGATGCCTGCTCTCGAGCTGGGCCAGCGGCCGCTCCGGCAATCGCGGGCTCTGCACCAGCCCCTGCCGCCTTCCCTGGCATACCGACGACGACTCCGCCAGTCCGACACCGCTCTCCATGCTCGATCTGGTCACCATCGACCGGCTCGGCGAACTGGCGCGCGCGGGCGTCGCCGCCTTCAAGATCGAAGGCCGCCTCAAGACCGCCGAATGGGTCTCCACCGCCACGCGGCTCTACCGCGCGGCGATCGATCACCCTCTCCCACCGGGGGAGGGCCGGAGTGAGGGTCTGCTCAAATCCGCCCGCGCTCTCAGCTCCAACACCGGCCGCCAGACCACATCCGCCTACCTCGATGCCCGGCGTTCCGCACTCACGGGGCTGAGTTCCCGCCAGGCGGCCTCGCGCCGCGACGAGAATGCCGCCGAGTTCGAGTTCCACCCTGGCGCGGCCGACTACGAAGCCTACGAACTGTCGATCACCATGACCGACACGCAGCTTCAATGCCGCGTCGTCTACGGCGGCCGGGTAACCCGCTTCAGCATTCCCAGTGGGACAGACATTCTTGTCTGTCATCCCGAGGTTCCTGTCTCTCATGCACGCGATCCCGTCCGTGATCCACGCGTGTCTGTCCGTGATTCAGCCGGCTCTTGCGTTTGTCTGGCCGCCTTCCTCGACAACCTCTCGACACAACCGATCTTGAACATCCCCCTCAAGCACTCGGACACCAACGCCCCCAGAATCCCGATCGACCCCGGCCAGGCCAGCAAACTCCGCGACAAGATCACCGCCGCCATCCGCCGCACGCCCCGTCCCGATAGCGCCGGCGGCTCGGCAGCCGGCGATTCGTGCCCGGCGCTCCTGTCGCCGGCAGCCAGGACGCTGAACCCGGGACTCCTTCCGCTGGGCCATGGCCCCGACCGCGTCCGTCTCGAACTTCCGCAGGCCCTGGCCTGGTCCGCGCCTCTTCCGCCCGGCGGTCTGATCGTCGAAGGGGTCACCGAGGCCACACTCGAGGCCCTGCTCGCGGCCCGGCCGAAAGACCAACTCATCATCGCCCTGCCTGCCGTGTTTTTTGAAGAAGGGATCGAGCTGATCCGCCGCCTGCTCGCGGGCTGCGCGGCCGCCGGTGTGGCTGTCGAGGCCGGCAATCTTGCGTCCCTGCGTCTGGCTCACGAGGTTGCACCGGATTGTCCCCTGGAGGCCGGCCCCGGCCTCGCCATCCTCAACACGCCGGCGGCCGAGTTCCTCTCCTGCCTGGGCGTCCGCTGCGTCAGCATTTCTGTCGAAGCCGACCGCCGCCAGATCGAAGATATCTCGGCCAATTGCGCCGTTCCCTGCTCCCTGACGGTCTTCGCACGGCCGCCGCTGCTGGTCACGCGAACCGAACCACCTGATTTCCGCGACGGCCGGGTTTACAGCAACGACCGCGGCCTTCAGCTCGTGTCCCGCCGCGAATCCGGCCTCTGGACCTTCCGCCCCGAACTGCCCTTCGACCTGCGCGGCGAACACAACCGCAGGATCCGCGTCGCCCATCTGGTTGTCGATCTGATCGCCTCGCCCGATCCCCGGCACGATTGGCAGCACGCCACGGAGAATGCCTTTCTGTTCAACTATGGAAGGTCGCTTGCCTGACGCCCTGCCTGTTGCTTGAACCGCCCAATTATCTGATGATGTGTGTGAGGTGTCCGCCCATGCTCTTCACAGTCGAAACTCTCGATCGTCGTCTGCTGCTGGCCGCCGCACCTCATGCGGGCGGAGATCTGGCGCATGCACTGGACCTCGGGGTCCTCTCGGGCGTCAAAACCGTCAGCGACACGCTGCCGGCCAGTCAGGCGAGCGGGTATTTCAAACTCACCCTCAAGGCCCGCGGAGATTTCACCGTGTCGATATACGGCATGTCGGCCGATGCCAACCTCCAGTTGCTGAACTCCAAAGGTGCCACGATCGCATCGTCCGCCAACCCCGGCACGGCACTCGACCAGATCACGCAGGACCTCGGGGCCGGGGTTTACTATGCCTGGGTGTTCGCGGCCACCGGCGGCACGGCAACCGGATTCAAGCTCCGCGCGCAGGCCGACCTGAACTGGACGAGCATCGTTCAGAACGGCAAGCGCAAGGCCATCGGCCTGGTGTTTGCCGATGGCGAAGCGCATCCGATCAGGAACACGGTCCAGACCTGGGTGATCTGCCATGGCTGGACGGGTTCGCCCAGCGACGTCAGCGACATATCCGACGCGATGATGGCCCTGGAGCCCGGCAGCCAGGTGCTGGCGCTGGACTGGTCGAGCGTCGCCGCCGGCGACTTGATCACCGCCCTGGATGGCGTCACGCCCGTGGCGGCGGCCGCGGCGGCGGTGCTGAAGCGCTGGGGCATCACCGGATCGCGCATCAAC
>JBEKVL010000786.1:0-6067 GCA_049514055.1 Tepidisphaeraceae bacterium
TCGCCGGCGCGGCCGCTCCCGAAGAGCCGTCGCTCAGCGTGGTCGTGCAGGCCTCCATCGAGGCGTTCGAGTCCTCGGACCAGTATGCCAAGGATTCGGGATACAGCCTCGAGGTCAAGGCGGACCTCGGCGACCGCGTGAAGAAAGGGCAGGTGCTGGCGGTCATCGACGATCCGGAACTGGAAAAGCAGGTCGAGGCGGCGCGGGCCACGGTTCTGGCGAAAAAGGAAATGGCCAAGGCCGCCGAAGCGGTGGTGCAGCAGTCCCGCAAAGGGGCGGACGTCTCGCGGAGCCTGCTGGCCGTCTATCAGTCCGACCACAAGCTGTCGCTGGTGACACTCAAGCGGCAAGAAGAACTTTTCGCCGCCAAAGCCACCACCGACCAGCAGATGGACGAGGTGCGCACCAAGGCCGAGAGCGCGCGGGCTCAGGTGGCCGTGGGCGAGGCGAAAGTCGCCGCGGCGGAAGCGGACATCCTGGCGGCCTCGGCCAACCGCGCTGTCGCCGAGGCCCAGGCCGTGGTCGCCGAGGCCGAAGCCCAGCGCCTACAGGCGCTGCAGCAATACACGCGCATCGTGGCCCCGTTTGACGGCGTGGTCACGCGGCGGCTGGTCAACCGGGGCGACCTGGTGCAGGCCGCCAATGCCAGCCGCACAACCCCCCTGTTCAACGTGCAGAGAATCGACCAGGTGCGCGTCTTCTGCGATGTGCCCGAGGCCAGCGCCGCCGCTGTGGCTGTCGGCGGCACGGCGACAGTCAAGGTCTACGGGCTGGGCGGCCAGACCATCGAGGGCAAGGTCACGCGTATCGCCACGTCGCTGAATCCCGGCAGCCGCACGATGCGGGCCGAGATCGACCTGCAAAACCCGCGGGAGAGTCTGCGACCGGGCATGTATGCCCAGGTGACGCTGACGCTGGCGCCGCCGCGTGTCGTCGGTGCGCCGGCCAAGCCGTGAATTGGAGAATCACCATGCGATCGCCCAAGCCCGCCTCGCCCCTCGTCCACCGACGACACATCTGTTGCCTCCTGGCCGTACTTGGCATCGGTGGCTGCGCCGCGCCCGCGTGGCAACCGGCCGAGCGACCGGAAACGGCGCCGGCCACGCAACCTTCGGCGTCGCTGTCGCTTGATGCGACACAGATCAAGCCGATGTACCGCGAACTGCTCGCGATCGATCTGCCGACGGTGGTGCGCGTGGCCGCGGCCCGCAACCTCGATATCGAGCAGGCCCGCCAGCGCGTCGAGGCCTCGCGCGGCCGCTACGAGGCCAGCGTGGAGATGATCGTCCCCATCGTCGCTCCGTCCCTGCTTTATCAGCACCTCGAGGGCGTCAACCAGAGTGCCAACGGCGTGCCGGTCGCCGCCAACTTCGACAACTTCCTCCCGGCCGTTTCGGTGCAGTGGATCCTCAATCCCGGCCGCGTCGTCAGCGACATCGTCGCCTCCAAGCGGCGGATGGAAGCGTCCGAGCAGCAGCAGGAGTCGGTTGTGCTGGAAACGACGCGGCTGGCGGCATCGCAATACTACGACCTGGCGCTGACGCAGGCGCGGCTAGGGGTGGCGCGGCAGGCAGTGGCTGAGGCCGAGGAACTCGTGCGCATCACCTCGGTGCGTGTCCGCGCGGGCACAGGATTGCCGGCCGACGACCTGCGGGCCGCGGCGGCGCTGGCCGCCCGGCAGCAGGATCTGGCCGTCGCGCTCTACAACTTCTACCAGGCCTCCGTGGCCCTGACGCTGACACTTCACCTGGATCCGGTGGTCACGCTCGTGCCCGAAGCGGAACAGATCAGCCAGACTACGCTTGTGCGCGACGACATGCCGGTGGAGGAACTTCTGGTGACAGCGTTACGCTGCCGGCCGGATCTGGAGGCCGTGCGGACGCTGGTTCGCGCCGCCCGCGCCGACACCAGCAGCACCGCCTGGGGCGGGTTGGGTCCGCAAGCGCAGGCAGGCTACAGCTACGGCGGCCTGGCGACGAACACGACCGAGGGGAACTTCTCGCTCCACGAACAGCAGAAGGCTTCGGCCGGGGTCGGGCTGGCGCTGGATGCCTCGACATTCGGCCGTCTCAAGACGGCTGGCGCCAACGAGCGTCTGGCCGCGCTGGATGTGGAACGGCAGATCGACCAGGTCCGCGCTGCGGTCGTTTCCGCCCAGCAGGCCAGCATCACCAACGCCCGATTGGTGCCGGTGGCGGCCCAGCAGTTACAGTCGGCCGAGGAGGCCCTGCGTCTGGCACAGGCAAACCTCCAGGCCGGCACCATGCTTACGCTCGACGTCTTGCAGGCCCAGCGCGCCGTCGACGACGCCCGGCTGCGTTACGCCGATGCCGTCGTCCACTACAACCAGTCACAGGTGAACCTGCTGGCCGCCGTCGGCGCGCTGGATGAGCGGCATCTCTTCGCCGCCGCCAAACCGATAACCATGCCGGCGGGCGGGGGAGGCAGGTGATTGGCGCAGAAAGAGGGCCGTGCATCTGCACGGCCCGTTTGGTGTGATGAAGTGTCCGCGGAACAGCGTTTGATCGTCGGGTCAGAGCAGCAGTTGGAACTGCGTCGTCAAGACCCATTCATGGCTCCCATTACTGAGCAGGACGTCGCTGCTGCTGTCGTCGATCGGGCAGCCGTTCGGCAGATACATGAGCTGCGTGGTGATCTTGGCGTTGTGGCCGTGCATCCAGTAGTTCACGCCGCCGGAAATCTCATGCACGGTGTTCTCGCTGCCAGCGGGCGTTCCCGCCAGACGCATGTACTCGTACCTGAGGTACGGTTCCCAGTTCTTGGCCACTATATAGCTGGCCTGCACCAGCACCGAGGGCTCGTAGGTGTCCTGTCCCGGATTCTCCGGCGACTGGAAACTGGTCGACACCCCCGCGGCGTTGGGCAGGCCCAGGGTGTTGGATGTGTAGCGGCCGATGTACGAGGCGTAGAGGAACAAGCCGTTGGCGCTCCCGTACTGGATGTCAAACGCGTGGGTGAGGCAACTGGTGCTGCCCGTCTCGGAGTAGTCCACGCCGAGGCCGAACACGAGCAGGTCCTTCTTGTTGCCGTAGGCGGTGATCTGGTTGTAGTCGTTCCACTCGCCCATGGCCTTGTACTCGAGGCGCGCGGCCACGCCGTAGTTGTACTCGATTCCGTTGTTGGGCTGGTCCTGGAAGTTCGTATTGGCCGACCGGATGCCATCGGTAACCCCGCCCTCGAAGCGGAATTCCGCCTTCGGGTCCCAGATGAACGTCACGCCCTGCGTGAAGGTATCCACGTTGGCAAAGATGTCGTTCTGGAGCGAACGTTCGGGAGTAATCTCGTACTTGGAACCGACAATCGCCTCGTGGGCCAGCGGATCGTGCATCTTCTTCCAATACGGGCAATCCGCCGGCGCCGTTGTTGACCGAGCCGATCTTGGCCCCGGTGGAATCACTGACGTTCGAGCTGCCGCTGCCGCGATTGGTCGCCCAGTTGAAGAGATACGTCAGATCCTGGCCGCCCAGATTGCCATCGAACCCGAGGCGCATGCGACGCAATTCAAAACCCGTCTCCGTGTCGTCATTGACCGAGTTCTTTCCGTCCTGGCGATAATTGGCAACGCCCCGGAACTGCATGTGGAGCCAGGGACGCAGCATGAAGTTCCCGTCGGCGCTGCCGATGAAGAACCGCCCGTTCTCGTAACCGGCCGTCATCTCCCCCCCACCGGCCAGAAGCTGGCTGCGCTTCTCGGCGTCGCGCAGAACGCTGTCGGCCGCGGCCGCCAGGTTGACATTGTTCTGGTTCTGGTCCTGCTTGGCTTGCAGCTCCGCGAGCTGGGCGCGGAGCTTGGGCATATCCACGACCTGTGCCTGGAGCTGCTGTATCTGTTGCTGAAGCTCCTGCACGGTGGGATCCGCTGCTCGGGCTACCGCCGCGCTCCCCACGAGGAGGGCTGCGACTGTGGCGACTCTGCGATGTTTGGCACGCGTCATTCCTATCTCCTTCTCTTCGTCAGCGCAGCTCCGCTTGCACTTTTCAATCCCGGGGACCGACCAACGGCCCGCAACGAGATTCCCGGTGGCGGCTGGCGTTGCGTGGGGATTATCGGTTTGAGTGTTAAGAACGTGATAATAAAACATTCAGTCTGCGTGATTGCACGAAACGGCCTGGGCAAGACCCGACCGCGACACCGACGCCGTCCTGTGCAATGTTTGCATGGTGGCCCTGGTCGCGACTCTGTTCATGCCCCGTTTGCCGCTGAGATGCGGGGGCGGCAGTCAGGCTGCGTAAACACCGGGCACGGACGCCGGTATCCAAAGTCCTGCGGCACCGGGAATCACGCCCGTGGATCAGATTGTCCATCCTGCCAGTATCCCAAGAGGCTATGATGTGTCTGGCGCCCGAGGCGTCGCGGTGCAGAGAACTTGGCCATCTGAGTTGCTGCGGAGACGGAGGCGCGCTTGACCAGGGAGTACCCCTGCCTGTACCGGAGTCAGAACGATGTCGCTGGTTCGATTTGCCCTGAAAATGCCTTACACCGTCATCGCGGCGGTGATCCTGGTCTGCCTGCTGGGCGTGTTCGCCGCCCTGCGCATGCCCACGGACATCTTTCCCGAAATTGACATTCCGGTGGTGAGCGTCGTCTGGACCTACAACGGCATGAGCGCCGAGGAAATCCAAAACCGCATCCTCACCATCCACGAGCGGCAGATGGCGTCGCTGGTTGACGACATCGACCGGATGGAGGCCAACAGCTACGCGGGCGTCGGCGTGATCAAGGTGTTCCTGCACGAAGGGGCCGACGTCAGCCGCGCCGTCTCGCAACTGGGCAGCAGCGCACAGGTGGTGATGAAGTACATGCCGCGCAACATCACACCGCCGCTGGTGCTGCGCTACGGCGCCACCGACGTGCCCATCATCCAACTGGCCGTCTCCAGCACCTCGCTCACGGACACCAAGCTCAACGACTTCGGCCAGAACGTGATTCGCCCGGCCCTGGCCGTGGTGCAGGGAGCGTCGGTCCCCTATCCCTACGGCGGCAAGCCGCGGGTGATCATGGTCGACCTGGACACGCATGCGCTGCAGTCCAAGGGCATCACGCCCGCCGACGTCAGCGCGGCGCTGCAGTCGCAGAACGTGATCGCCCCCTCGGGCGACGTGAAGATGGGGACCAAGGACTACTTCGTCGAGCTGAACAACAGTTCGCAAACCATCAACGCCATCAACGATTTCCCGGTCAAGCGCGTGAACGGCACGACAGTGTTCCTCCGCGACGTATCCCATGTGCATGACGGCTACCAGGTGCAGACCAACGCCGTGAATACCAACGGCCGGCCCAGCAGCCTGATGATGGTCCGCAAGACCGGTGGCGCCTCGACCCTCTCGGTCATCAACCGGGTCAAGGACGTTTTGCCCGAGATCGAACACCTGCTGCCGGCGGGCATGAAGATCAAGCCCATCTTCGACCAGTCGATCTTCGTGAAGGCGGCGCTGAACAGCGTGCTGATCGGCGGACTGATGGCGGCGGGCCTCACCGCCATCATGATCCTGCTCTTCCTGGGCAACTGGCGGTTGACGCTGATCATTCTGATGTCGATCCCGCTGTCCGTCGTCGCCGCTCTGCTGGTGATGTACTTCGGCCGCCAGTCGCTGAACACGATGACTCTGGGCGGCTTCGCCCTGGCGGTCGGCATCCTGGTCGACAACGCCACCGTGGTCATCGAGAACATCGAACGGAATCTGGGCATGGGCAAGGCCCTGGAACCGGCGATCGAAGCGGGTTCGGCGGAGATCCTGATGCCGACGCTGGTCTCAACCCTGGCGATCTGCATCGTGTTCGTGCCGGTCTTCCTGCTCCAGGGCACGGCCAAGTATCTGTTCACCCCCCTGTCGCTTTCGGTGATCATTTCGCTCCTGGCCAGCCTCATCCTCTCGTTCACGTTCGTGCCGGTGCTCTTCAAGTACCTGATGCGGTCGTACGTGCATGTCCATGGGCAGCGCGGAGGCGCCCACGACATCCAGAAGCACCGCGGTCTGAATCCGTTCACGGCCGTCCACTACGGATTCGACCGGCTCTTCAACGCGTTTCGGAACGTCTATCGCA
>JBEKVL010000787.1:0-3349 GCA_049514055.1 Tepidisphaeraceae bacterium
CTGTCCGGCCTCCTACGCCGCCGGTTGCGTTCACACCATGGTCGGTGAGGCCGTCGTCTGGCACGGCGACGCCGAGACCGATCCGCGCCCGACAACTGTCGCCCAGGCGGCGGCCGCATTCGGGGTCCCGACCAAGCCCGTGGCTGGGATCTGCGAAGGGCAGTTCCCGGGCGTAACGGTCCTTCAATATCCTTCGCCGGGCACCACTGGCATGCAGGGGGTAGAGGGAGTGATCGCGGTGTTCCCCTCGGCTGCCGCGCTTGCGGCGGCGGCCCCGGACGCGGCAGCGCACGGCGAGTCCGACGTGCCGCCAACCGGCAGTCAGAACTGCGAGGGCGGCGGAACCGATCCGCTGCGCGGCCCCGGCATGTTCTCGTTCAAGATCCACTGGCTTGCCCGAGGCAACGTCCTTGTCGCAGTCCAGTACGACACGAGCGTAGGCCCGGACAACGACGTGATGGTGGCCCAAATGCGAGCCAAGCTCGCGACCCTCTCGGCGGCTGGGCAGTCCCTGTCGCCAACTCTGACCCCGAGCCCCCGACCCAGCGCCACTTCCGAGTCTGGGACCTTCGTTCCGGCCGGCCCTCTCCCATTCCCTGACTTGGGGCCAGGCCAGGCGTCAGCCCTGCTGACCGACGGTAGGGTCCTGGTCATAGGCGACACCGGTGCCCCTGCCGAAGCGCTATTTGACCCGGCCACGGGCCGGTTCAGCATTACCGGATCGCTCTCGACCAGGCGCGTCAACGAAACCGCGACCCGCCTCAAGGATGGCCGCGTACTGGTAGCCGGCGGCGACGACGGGACCGGACTGCTCGCAAGCGCCGAGCTATACGACCCGGCCACCGGCAAGTTCAGCCCGACCGGATCGATGTTGAGCCCCAGAGAGTTCGACACCGCGACACTGCTCCCAGACGGCCGAGTCCTGATCCTCGGCGGTATAGGCAAGGCGGGCTACCTCGCGTCGGCGGAGCTGTATGACCCAGCCACCGGCCGGTTCAGTTCGGCCGGAAACACGCTGGCGCCGCTCGGTGAGGGCGCTACGGCGACTCTGCTTCTCGACGGCCGGGTCCTGATCGCTGGTGGAGACGGCTCCTCACCGCCGGCGAGACTGACAGCGACGGCCGAGTTGTACGACCCTGCAACCGGCAAGTTCAACTGGACAGGTTCGATGACTACGCCGCGGGCCTACCACACGGCGACCCTGCTCACCGATGGTCGAGTGCTGTTTGCCGGAGGCGAGAACGAAAGCGGCTTCAACTCGTCGGCTGAGCTGTATGACCCAACGAGTGGCACCTTCGGCGCCACCGGATCGATGTCGAGTGCACGGCAGAACCATGTCGCCGTGCTCCTGCACGACGGCCGCGTCCTGGTCGCCGGTGGAGACTTCGGGACCGGTAACCGCCTCGTCTCGGCGGAGCTGTACGACCCCGCCACCGGGCGTTTCATCCCCACCGGTGCCATGACCACCGAACGGGTCGGCCTCACGGCAACTCTGCTGCTAGACGGGCGAGTCTTGGTCGTAGGAGCCAATGTGACTGGCACCGGCATGGACGTCCTCAACGGGGCCGAGCTGTACCTGCCGTAGCTGGCCGCCGTGGTTGGCTCTGACGCAAGGAGCCGAACACCGGCCGACAGTGCCGGACGCGTTCTTGACGGACCTGCAAGTTTCTCTACAATAGTTGATGTCATGGACAGCATCTCAGCGACCATCCGCACTCGCATCGACAACACATCAGCTCGGACCTTCGTGCGAGCCGACGACATAGCGGCGGACTTCGATTCACGGAACGCGGTTGACACCGCCCTGTCTCGGCTCGCCGACGACCCAACTGTCCCGCTGGTTCGTGTCCGCCGCGGTCTGTACTGGCGCGGCTCTCCATCGAAGTTCGGCAAAGACCGACCGTCCCCTGCGGACATCGTGATCGACGTCGTCGGCGACCGCGGCGGGATCGGGCCCTCAGGCTGGAGCGCGAGCCGCGACCTCGGCCTGACGAACCAGCGTCCAGCCACCGAGGAGTTCGCAACGGTCGCGCCGCCACCCACTGGTATCAAAGGCGTTATGTTCCGGCGGCGGAGCAACCCGAAGCGGGCGAACCTGCGTTACCACGAGATCGCCGCCCTCGAAGTGGTCGGGGCTTGGCCCGCATACGTGGATTGCGACTGGGCGGACGTCGCTCTGGCCGTTAAGAAGCGAATACGCAGCCACGAGATCCGGCCTTCGGTCCTGCTCAATGCAGCCAGGTTTGAGCCGAACCGTACCGCAACACGCCTGGCGACGTTGATGTCGGCCGATTGATGACCAAGCTCATCGGATCGGCCGACCTTCCGGGTCTGGTTATTGCCACGTCTGACGCGTTTGGCATCCCACCTGCCGACATCGAGAAGGACATCTTGACTCGATGACGGTGGAGGCGGCGACAGTTCCTTCAGCGGGTCGGCCTGGGACTGGCTGACGGCGCCGCAATGAACTGCAGCGATGGCTCGGTGGCGGTGTCGCCACTCGCGGACGAGCGCCAACGGGTGCTTGATGCGGTTGAGGATCTCGACGGCGGGGTCGTAACCGGCCCGGTCATCTTCCGTCGGATGCACGAGCGATTGATCGATGCCGAGCCTGGAGAGAGACCCGAAGCCGGCCCGAACCCGGGCGACCAGAGCCTCCTTTACCCCGCCCTGCACAGCCTGGAGGCCGACTGGAGGGTCCAGGCCACGTGGCTCTCGGACGCCAACGGCATCCGGCACCGCACCTATCGAAAGCGGCGCCTGCTGCCACGGCGACTCGTCCGGACTCAGGCGAGCTGATCCCCCTCATCGGCCCAGCCCGTCGGAGGTCTAGCTTGTTATCTCGGCCTCAAGTCCTCTCGCTGCAACCATCTCCACCCGGCCTCGGTCAGGGACAGCAGTCAGCGGACTTCGAAGATCTCGAGCCCGTTGGCACCGGGGCTGACGATGAAGATGTCGATTCCGGCGTTTTTAACGCCACCGTTGATGACGTCGAGTGCCGGGTAGTCGACCTCGACGAGCACAGCGTGGTGCAGGTCTATGAGCGACCTATTGTCGTCCGTCAGCCAACCCGTGATGGGCCCAATATCGCTCGGCCACACCTGGATGACGTAGCGCCCGGCGATGGTCTTGAAGTAGGCGCTCCGCTCGTAGATGTAGTCGGCGAGAGATTGCCACTGCCCCTGCGTTTCGGGAGCTAGCATCCCGTATGCCGTTGCGTAGTCGCCGCGCACGAGGGCGGCCGTGTACTGCTCTACTGCATTCCTGGCCGCCGTCGCATCGGCAGGCGATGGCGTCTGGTCCGCCGTGGCGGCCGGTGGGGAACCGGATGCCTGGGCCGACGTCGTCG
>JBEKVL010000788.1:0-5844 GCA_049514055.1 Tepidisphaeraceae bacterium
CAGGATGGCGATGACGAGGATGTCGGTGAGGACGTGCCGGGCGTTGTCGGCCCGGGGATCGTCGTCCGCTTCAATGTCGTTGAACATGCGCGTAATCAGACTGGTCGGTGATGCATCCATGCAAGACCTCGGGTGGTAGTCCATTGATAAACAAACCGCAAGGCCTTGCGAACAGCCTGGATATCTAGAGGATGGACGCCCGTAGCGAAAGTCGGACTCTTTTATCCTTTTATGGGGGCCAAATGATTCTGCCCTGTCCACAATTCACGACGGCGCGGCAAGTTCCTCGGGAGAGGCTGATTTGAGTTGGAAATGCACATCCGCCAGTAGTCCGGGCTACGATCCCAACTCAAAACCGGGCTCTGCGCAAAGCGGACTTGGCCATCTCCAGTTTCAACGTCTTCCTGGCCGACTCGGCGGCCACAAACAATTCGTCCGAAAATCGGCAGTAGTTCGTGATCTCGTCGAAGATCTGTTTGCTACAATCGGAGTTCAATCCCAGGCCTGCCAGGTACTGCAACCGCAGATTCCAATCGTAATTGACCTCGGCGTCGCGCAGCCAGGGTTCCAGATCGCGGCCCTGGCCGGCGTAGGTGGCCAGCAATTCCGCCACTGAACCAAAACCGACATCCCGCAGCGAGTCGGCCACCGGCCGGTGATCCTCCCGGTCCAGGCGATCCTGAAGAAAGTCCACCGGGATCTGCGTCGGCCCCGCCTGGCCCAGCAGGACCATGTCATAGCCTTTGCCGTCCTGGTCGTTGCTCCAGATCGTACCGTGGGGAAAGGCCTCGAAGAACGTCCGCATCTCGCTCTTGACGGCTGCCGTGTTGCTCTCGTAGAGCGGGACCCATTGCGTAACCACGCCGCCGGGATTGAGGTGCTGCTTGCACATCTCGAAGTACTCCCGGGTGTAGAGCATGGCCGCGCCTTTGACCCAAGGGTGAATCGGGTCGGAGGTGACGATGTCGAAGCAGTCATGGGTCGTGAGGATATAGTGCCGGGCATCATCGTAGACCACCCGGACGCGCGGGTCCGTCAGCACCGAGTGATTCTCGTAGGCGAAATACCTGGCCACGATCTGCGGAATGAGCGGCTCGATCTCACAGATGACGATCCGTTCGACGCTAGGATGTACGACCAAACTCCCTGCGGTGACACCCGCCCCGCAGCCCACGACCAGGACGGAGCGAGGCTTGCCTTGAATCAGCGCCGGGATGTGCCCCAGCATCCGCTGCAGCCGCATATCCTGCCATTCACTGGACGCTTCGATCTTTCCGCTGACGTGAAAGTAGCGTTCGCCGCCTGCGTCGGTCACGGCCACCGAAGAACTCCTGCCCTCGCCAACATAAACAGGCGAGGCCGGCCAGTTCGTACTGGGGAGAGATCGCCCGTAGGCGATCAACTGCCAGGGTACGGCCGGAACGCTCCACACGAGCACTCCGGCCAACGCCGCCGCGCCGAGCAGTCCCGCGCCGCGGAAACTTCGCCGGAGCCATCGCCCGGCCGGCGCGGCCACGGCGTCTTCGCCACGCCAGAGGGGCGGCAGGAATACCAGTAGTGCCGCCAGACCCGACAGTCCGATCAGGAGCCGCTGGGCCTGCTGTGTTCCCAGCCGGGGGATCACCAGCATGCTGAAGGCGACCGAGCCGATGATGGCGCCGACGGTGTTGGCCGCGTAGATGCCTCCCACCACCCGGCCGAGGTCTTTGCCGCGCGCGGCGATGGCCGCCACCGCCGCGGGAAAACTGGCGCCCCAGAGCAGTGCCGCGGGTAACAAGGCCCAGACGCAGCGCGAGACGTCAAGCTGCAAGTACAACCACGGGCTGCGCGCCAGCGATGGCTGGATCGGCCAGTAGGGCAGGCAGCGCGCCATCATGAACGCGGACCAGGCAACCGCGGCGGCCAGCAGAAACTGGCACGATCCGACGACCACACGCGCGCCCGCGCGGCGGCAAAGCATCGCGCCGAGGCTGCTGCCGATCCCCAGCCCCACGAGAAAGACGGCCAGGATCAGGGAGAACGTATAGACCGTCCCGCCGAGCATCAGTGACAACAGCCGTGTCCAGATCACCTCGGCCCCCAGCGCGCACAGACCGGAAAGTCCGATGGCGACATACACGGACCAGGCCGCCGGCGCGGGCGGCAGCAGGTCCGGGGAAGCGTCGTCGGCCCGCGCCCGCCAGCGCCCCCGGCCGGCAAGTACCAGCGCCATCATCGCCACCGCCACATTGATGGCCACGGCCACACAGGTCGCCACGGTGACATCGTGAATGCGCAGCAGATAGAACCCGGCCAGCAGGCTTCCGAACACGGCGCCGGCGATGTTCCCGCCGTAGAACAGTCCCAGCCAGGACACACCACGGGCGCTGGTCTCCACCCAGCGGGCCATCACCGGCAGAGTCGCGCCCATGAGCACGGTGGGCGGCAGCAGGAGTACCGCGCACACCAGCGCGCGCAGCCGGATGCTCCCCTGGCCATGCCCGATACCGACGACGTAGACGTGATCGACATACGGCATCACCACCAGAATGAACAGCCCGATGGCGCCGATGCCCAGTTCAAGCAGCGCGTACACCCGCAACGGATGCCACCCCGCGGACACCAGCCTCGGCGCCAGCAGGCTCCCCAGGCACATCCCGCCCATGAAAGTGCCCAGCAGAACGCCCAGGGACTCGGCCGAAGAGCCGACCACCAGTTGCAGCATTTGGAACCAGACAATCTCGTAGATCAGCGCTGCACATCCGCTGCCGACAAACAGCGCCAACAACGCGGGAAGACGCCGGCCGGTTGCCGGAAAGACCACGGATTCGCGTAACTCATTTGTAGTCATATAATCTCAATTAGATCACACTGCCGCCCGTCTGCCGCCGACCCGGGCTGCAGCAGGGCGAACCCCGCCGTCTCATGGGCGACCGCGTTCAGTGCCTGGGGGCTTCGTAGGCCGTGGCCTTCCGCAGGATCACCTGGGTGCGCTGGCGAATCTCAATGGCGATCGCCTTCAGCTCGGGATTGACCGCCATGGCGATTCCGGCCCGTTGCCGCAGCGTCTTCACGATCATCCGGCACGACGCCACCGCGTCGTCCTGCGCGCCGCCGATCGAGGTGAAGATGCCCATCTGCGCGGCGCATTTCTCATACGCATCCTTCCCGGCATACGTCAGCAGCTTTGCCCGAAAACTGTCCGCGGTCTGCTGCGCGAAGGCGGGGCTGCGGAACTTCTCCCGGTTCTGATCGAACACCTCATCCAGCTTCTTCGTAACCGCCAGCATTTCATCGAAAAACGCCGCATGGGCCGGCCGGAGCCGTTTCTGTTCCTCGAGATACCCCGTCATCTCGTGGCCAAACTTGTAGATCGCGTTGATGACATCACGGGCATAGCAGGTGGCCACGCCGCGCGAGTTCCTCTTCTGCCCTTCCAGGTCGAGAATGTACTCGCAAGGCCCCACGCCGAGGGTCATGCGAACGAGATCGACGACCGTCAGCTTCTCCAGAGGCGTCGTGAACGGGGCCGCCTGCACCCGGTCGATCGGGTAGACGATCACAGGCCCCGCGAAGCCGGGCGCGGCGCCTTCCTTTCCCTTTCGCGGCTCCAGCGGCTGCAAGTGGCCCGATCGATCGCTGTCGATCCAGCAGGGAAACTTGAAGGCGCCCAGCACCGGATTCCACCGCTGGCGGTTGGGCTTGTTCCAATCGCGCGGGCCGAACTCGCTGCCGAAACTCTGGCCTTCGGATTCCTTCTGGCCGAACCAGTTCTGCATCACGTACTTGCCGGAGGGGTCCTGCAACAGCATCTCCCAACTCTCGGTCAGGTTGTCGGTCTTGCTCCAGTCCACACGCCACAGCGCCGCGAACGGCATCCGCCAGTCCAGTTCGATCACTTTCCCCGCATCGGCGTAGGCGATGGCGCGCTGGTGCCAGATCCCCTGCTCCGCCAGGACCGTCACCCAGATATGCGGCTTCCTGCCGAAGAAGACGTCGGAAGAGGCGATTTCCCGCGACGCGCCACCGGAGAGGCCGACAACCACGTCGTTGTCGCGGGACTCGGACACCGTCATCACGATGGCCTCCCCGCCGTGGATCATGTGCAACAGGAAGTTCTCGCTGGGAAGCTCCGCCTGCGAAACCGCGATCGTGGAGGCATCGACGACGATGTCGTCCGCAAAGAAATCCGGCAGCACGGCGAACCGGCAGGGAGCCAGCACCCGCAGCCTCTCGACGCCGGTGCCGCCGGTTGCCTTGATGAACGGCTGGCCGGCGCTCAACTCGTAGGTGATCTGACAAATTGCGTTGCCCGCTGAGCGAAAGGCGATCTCCAGCGTAGCCGTGCTGCGGCTATTCGCTTTGATCGCAATCGAGACGCGTTTCAGGTCAGCGCTGCCGTCACAAACCGGCTGCAATCGCGCACACAACTTCGTGCCCTGAGTCTGCCGCGAATAGACCGCCAGCGACGGCGTATCCGCCTCCAGGATCGCCACGATCTTGTCGTTCGTAAGCACGGGCTGCCCGCGGAACGAGTGCGTCTTGTCGTCTTCTTCCAAGCGGGACCATCCGCTCGCCCGCGACTGCCATGGCCCGGCCGTCGCGTTCGCGGGCGCATCCGGTGCATCATATACGTACGTGGATGGTTCCACCGGCGGTGCCGGCTGGGCACGGGTGGTGAACGCCGTCCCGCAACCGGCGAGCGACACCAGGGACAACACGCACCGTTGGGTCCAAGACGGATACCACATACGTTTCTCCTCGCGGCTGTGAGCGATACGATCGTCCTTCACTCCTCGGCGGGCCAGGGGTTCCCGACGCACAATACAGTTTCGGGGCCTGCTCCCAATTCAGCTCTTTCTCCGCGTCATATTCGGCCATACCCTGGCTCACTGTCAATCTCGCCCCTATGGCTTCAGAGCCTCGGCGGCTCTGGCATAGTCCAAAGGCACAGCGACTTCCTGTCCGCCGAATTGTGCTGAGAGGCGGGCTGCCCAGCCGATTTCGCCGATCACCCGGCTTGCGGCGAACCCCAGCGGGCTCTTGCGGCCGGCCGCGACGTGCTCGATGAAGTGCCCCACGCACGCTGCCGTCTGATGCTCGACAACATCGCCGCTGTCGGGAGTCGTGGTGTCGGCAGGCCAGGGTTGCGTGCCTTCGGCCGCGCAACGCTGGGCGTCCAGAGGCCAGACCCATTTTCCCGCGGTCGCCTGCCGGGACCAGAATCGCACCTTGTGCGGCCGATCCTGTCCGCTATCAAAGACGAACGCGCCTTGCGTGCCGAACAGGTTGTGGCAGGCGTCATAGCCGTTGCCGTTGTCGATGTTCCCCAGGCACAGCCCGCAGGCCCCCGTGTCGAAGCGGACGAGGATGTTCCACGTCGGGTCGGCCTCGAAGCCGCGGACGTTGGCGTTGAGGCTGGTCGCGATCACGCCCACGGGCTTGGCACCGTTGGCCTGCATGATCCAGAGCATCGCCGACAAGGCGTGGTTGATCCCCATGGCGATGGCATCGCCCATGACGTCCTTGCGCAGCTTCCAGGTCCTGTCGCCGCTGATATTGACCGGATGACGGTAGTTCACCTGGAGTTGCACGATCTGTCCGAAAAGTCCATCAGCGACCATCTTCCGCAGGCGTTGTTCCATCAAGTCGAAGTAGAGGATGTAATCCACAAACGTAGTTAGTTGCGGATTGGCCCGATCCAGCTCGATCTGGCGCGTGGAATCGGCGAAGATCGTGGCCGCGGGCTTCTCACAAAAGACGTGTTTCCCGGCCTGCATCGCGGCGATCGACTGCGGGCCGTGGAAGGCGTTGGGGCTCACCAGCCAGACAGCCTGAACGCGAGGATCGGAGAGCATTTGACTG
>JBEKVL010000789.1:0-3341 GCA_049514055.1 Tepidisphaeraceae bacterium
ACCATTGCCACCGGAGATTTCATGAACCGTGAACGCATCGTCTGGCTCTGCTCGCTCCTGTTGCTCACCGTCGCCGCCCTGTGGAACCCCACCTCGGCCCAGCGCGACAGCGATTACCTCTTCGTGCGCACGCTCGTGGACGTCAATCGCATGGTCGTCGGCAACTACGTCGAGAAAGTCGATCCCGGCAAGCTCGAGCAGGCCGCGATTGACGGCATGCTCAACCAGCTCGACCCGTTCACCAACTACGTTCCGCCGGCCAGGCGGGAGGAATTCGACCGGATGCTCGACGGCACGTTCAAGGGTGTCGGCGTGCAGCTCAATCAGCTCCCCAACGGCCAGATTGAAGTGGTCAGCCCCATCGACGGCAGCCCGGCGTTCAAGGCGGGCATCAACGCCGGCGACATCATCCTCAAGGTCAACAACGAGTCGATGGAAGGCGCGAGGTTGCCCGATGTGATGAAACGCATCACCGGCGAACTCGGCTCCGAGGTGTCGCTGACCGTCCGGCGGGCCACCGGCCAGGAACTCGTGCTCAAGATGAAGCGGGACGAGATCGTCCTGCCCACCATCAAGGGCTATACGAGAAACGATGACAACACCTGGAACTATTACGTCAGCAGGAATCCGAAAATCGCCTACATTCGTCTGACGCAGTTCACGGCCAACACCTGCGATACATTGCACAGCGCACTGACCGATCTGCTCAAGGACGGCATGACCGGCCTGATTCTCGATCTCCGCTGGAATCCCGGTGGTTCGCTCGACCAGGCCGTGCAGGTGGTGGATATGCTCGTCAGTTCAGGCGTGATCGTCCGCACCAGGGGCCTGCATCGGCCGGAAGATGTGAAGGTCGCCACCGGCGCCGGCACGCTGCCGCATTTTCCGATGATCGTGCTGGTGAATGAGCATTCGGCCAGTGCTTCGGAGATCGTCGCCGGCTCGCTGATGGACAACAAGCGGGCCGTCGTGCTGGGCACACGCAGCTACGGCAAGGGGTCGGTGCAGGAACTGATGCCGCTCGAAGGCAACAACGGCGAACTCAAACTCACCGTGGCGTACTATTATCTGCCGTCCGGCCGGCTCGTGCATCGTAAGAAAGGCGCCGAAGACTGGGGCGTCGAGCCTCAGATCCAGGTCCCGATGGACGATGAGGCCCAGCGAAAAGTGGTGGAAGAGCGGATGCGGTCGGAGCAGTTCCACCGCCCGACCACGCGGCCCAGCGGCGAACCCGTTGCATCGCCCACGACCCAGCCGATGCTCGACACGCAACTCCAACGGGCCATCGACACCATGCTGCTGACGACCATCCTTCAGCCGCAGAATCCTGCGCCGCCGGCGACATTCCCGGCGACCCGGCCGACAACGTCGCCCCGGTGAACAACTTGTGGCACGGGCGTCTCGCCCGTGCGCCGCGATACTCCGCGGCAGGTTATCCGTGTATCTTCGTGTTCGTCGTGGGTGAACTTCGCCTGGCCCCCCGGTGTCGAGAACCCACTGACCGATCACAGGGACGTACAATGGCCTTGATCCTCGGCATCGAATCCACCTGCGATGAGACCGGCGCCGCCGTCGTCGACAGCGGCCGCCGCGTCCTCTCCAACGTGGTCGCCTCGCAGATCGAACTCCACGCCCGCTATCGCGGCGTCGTCCCCGAGATCGCCTCGCGCGCCCACATAGAGAACATCATCCCCGTCGTCCGCGAGGCGATCGAATCGGCCGGAACCTCGCTCGATGCAATCGACGCCGTCGCCGTCACCCATCGCCCCGGCCTGATCGGATCGCTGCTCATCGGCGTCACCGCCGCCAAGACGCTTGCCTGGGCGCTGGGCAAACCCCTGATCGGCGTCGACCACGTCCACGCGCATCTGTACAGCGTGAATCTGAATGAGTTGTCAGTTGCGTGCAGGGAGTTGCCAGTTGTTGGTTGCCGGTTGCCGGCAGATGACCGCACTCCCAACTCAGCGCTCAGAACTGTCGCTGGCGACCCACAACCAACAACTGGCGACTTGGTCCGCAGTGCGGACCCTGCGCACTGGCAACTCACAACTAACAACTGGCAACTGCTCTTCCCGGCCCTCGGCGCTGTCCTGTCCGGCGGCCACACCGCCCTCTACGAAATCACGGATTTCTCCACCATCCGCCTCATCGGCACCACGATCGACGATGCCGTCGGCGAGGCCTACGACAAGGTCTCCGCCATCCTGGGTTTGGGCTATCCCGGCGGCCCGATCATCGACAAGCTCGCCCCCAGCGGCAACCCCGCCGCCGTCCGGTTTCCCCGCACGCTCCTCGGCCGCGAGTCGCTCGATTTCTCCTTCTCAGGTCTCAAGACCTCCGTGCTCTACCACGTCCGCGGCCACAAAGGCCGCCAGCGCCTCGCCTCGGCTTTGAGCGAATCCGAAATCGCCGACGTCGCCGCCGCCTTCCAGGCCGCCTGCATCGATGTCCTGGTGACCAAATTCAAACGCGCCGCCAGGAGCATCCACGCCAAATCCATCATCGTCGGCGGCGGAGTCTCCGCCAACCGTGGCCTCCGCGCCGCACTATCCCGCTTCCACCTTCCGGTGTTTTTCCCCCCCATGGAATACTGCACCGACAACGCCGCCATGTCCGCCGCCCTGGCCCACCTCTCTTACGAAACCGGCCAATTCAGCCCGCTCTCGCTTGATGCCATCACCTCGAGCCAGTTCGCGGACGCGTGATCGGCTCCCGCCATTTCTAAAATCCTCCCCCCGCGCTACAATGCTCCCGTGAACCCCGAAGCTCTACAACAACTTCTCCACTCCGTCGCCGCCGGCCAGACCTCCGTCAATCAGGCCGTCGAGCGGCTCCGCTCGCTTCCGTTTGAACAGCTCGAGTGCGCCAGCCTCGACCATCACCGCTCCGTTCGCTGCGGCCATCCGGAAGTCATCTTCTGCCCCGGCAAGACCGTCGAGCAGTTCGTGAAGATCGCCCAGCGCCTCGCGGCCGCCGGTTCGCCGGTGCTGGCCACGCGCGCCTCGGCCGAACAGATCGTCGCGGCCCGCCGGGATTTTCCCGGCGTCATCATCGCCTCAACCAGCCTGCTCATTCAGCCGCCGCCGGTCGTGGAGCCGCAACCCGACAAACCCTTCATCGCCGTCGTGGCCGCCGGCACGGCCGATTCCCCCGTCGCCGACGAGGCCATGCTCACGCTCCGCTGCATGTCCGTTCCCACGCACCGCATCACCGACGTCGGAATCGCCGGCCTGCATCGCCTGCTGCCGCATGTGCCGATGTTGCAGAAGTGCTGCGCCATGGTCGTCATCGCCGGCATGGAAGGAGCCCTGCCCAGCGCCGTTGGCGGCCTCGTCGCCTGC
>JBEKVL010000790.1:0-3337 GCA_049514055.1 Tepidisphaeraceae bacterium
GGTCTGGCCGCGTGCGTGCTGATCTGGACGTCGCTGCTTGTCTACGGATACGCCTGGGTGGATGTCCCGCGCTGGCGGGTACTGGTTCTGCTGGCCGCGCCCCTGGCGCTGTGGCTCGGCGAACTCCCGGGCATCCGCGGCCGCGGTCCGTTCACCCGGTCGGCCATAACGCTCGCGTGCGTGGGGGCGCTGGCAGCGGTCGCGACGGTGCCCGCGGCCCTGGAACTGCTGGACACGCTACGCAGCCAAACGCAGGTCGGGGGCTATTAGCGCCATGATCCCTCGAAATGGGCATGGCCGTTCTCTCTGGCAAACCACTTGTGGCCGCGATCGTCGATCGCGGATCCCCGCCGCGACGACCCATCGCGGTTACAGCAGCCCATTGCCGAAATCCGTTCCCACATCCCCGCGACCTGGTCTGCCCATGTGTTTTGGCAAATGGGAGAGCCGCGGCCGCTCCCCGGTTGCGAATTCCGCGGTTAATCCCTGAACCACCCACAACATCTGTTTTCACGCCCTCCGCAACCCCGCCCCCCTCTTGGTGATCGCATTTGATTGCTGAACCTGCCGCCAGTGCCCTCACTGGCGGAAAACCGAGGAACGAACCTGCCGATGAGGGCACCGGCAGCACCAAATGCGATGCCCCTGGTACCCATCACCATCCCATCGCGATCCCATTCCTTGTCGGCACGTCGCCGCCCGCTTACACTACGCGCGTCTCTTGAATCTCTTGGGAAGGAGAACAACAGGTTATGACCACGTCGCAGCACCAACCGGCCGCTTCCGCAATTGGACCCCGACTCTCGATCATGATGTTCCTCCAGTTCTTTATCTGGGGCGCCTGGTACGTCTCCATCACTGGATGGATGAACAAGATGGGCATCGACGGACTCACAAGCTGGGCCTACACCGTTGGCCCCATCGCCGCCATCGTCTCGCCGTTCTTCCTCGGGATGGTCGCCGACCGCTTCTTCGCCAGCCAGCGCATCCTCGGTGTCATGCACCTCCTCGGCGGCGTTGCGCTTTGCCTGGTGCCCATTGTTGTCGAATCCACCAAACCGGCCGACCTGCCCGCCGTCGGCAGCGCGGCGCCCACAACCCAGGCGGCCGCCCCAGCCACCCAGCCACAGGCACAATCGACGATGCAGGCCGTCGTCAAGCATGTGAGCCCGACAACCTTCTGGCATCCCTTTGTCCTGTTGCTGTTGGCCCACATGTTGTGCTATATGCCCACCCTCAGCCTGACCAACAGCCTCTCGTTCGCCCACATGAGCGATCCGCAGACGCAGTTCCCCATGGTTCGTGTCTGGGGGACCATCGGGTGGATCGTGGGTAACCTCGTGGTCGGCGGAAACCTCAAGACCTTTGGCCTCAATGTCGTCTGGATCGCCGAGGGAGACCAGTCCGTCGTCCAGTTGTATATCGCCGGTTTCGCCGCGCTCCTGCTCGGCGTCTACAGCTTCACGCTGCCACATACGCCACCCCCGGCGGCCGGCAAGCCTTTCTCCACCCGCCAGGCCCTCGGCCTGGATTCGCTGAAACTGCTGAAGCAGCCGGCCTTTGCGGTCTTTGTCATCTGCTCTTTCCTGATCTGCATACCCCTGGCCGCCTACTACCAGCAGGCCCGTAACTTCGTCGACTTCTCGAAGTTCAGTAATGGTCCGCTGACGATGCTCTTCGGCCAGGTTTCCGAAATCTTCTTCATGGCCGCCATGCCTCTGTTCTTCGCCCGACTTGGCGTCAAGAAGATGCTCGCCCTCGGCATGCTTGCCTGGGTGGTGCGATACGGGCTCTTCGCCGGCGCGGCCGTGCCGGACGTCAAGTGGCTCATCTTCCTCGGCATCCTGCTCCACGGCATCTGCTATGACTTCTTCTTCGTCACCGGCTTCATCTATGTTGACAAGAAGGCCCCGGCGGATATTCGCGGCCAGGCCCAGGGCTTCCTGGTTCTGCTGACGCAAGGCCTCGGACTCGGTGTCGGTGCCCAAGTCATCGGCGCCCTGATTGGCCACTACGGGGCCACCGCCAAGGCCGCCTCTGGCGAGCCTTGGCAGGGGTTCTGGCTGGTTGCCTGCGGCATGGCGCTGGTGATTCTCGTGATCTTCTACGCCCTGTTCCGGAATGATGCCGAAGGTAAGGCCACGGCACAAAAATAACGGTTCCGTCATGTCACTAAACAAGCCGATCCGGCCATCATCGGAAGATGGTCTACGCAGATCGTCCGGGCATCCGATAAAAACCGGCACCGGTCTGGTTTCTGTGGTATACTGGGTAAGTCACGAGGTTCGTTTCAAGGCCGTCATATGGATGACATGCAACTGCTCCGCCAATACGCGGAAACGGGCAGTGAACAGGCCTTCGCCGAGATTGTAACTCGTAACCTCGGCTGGGTTTATGCCGTTTGTCTGCGCGGGGTGCGCGACCGTCACTTGGCCGAGGATGTGGCCCAGGCCGTCTTTGTCTTGCTTGCACGCAAGGCCAGGCAAATGAACGAGAACACCATCCTGCGGGGATGGCTCTTCAAGACGAGCCGATTTGCGGTGGCTGATGCGGTCAAGAAGCGGGCTCGTGAAAATCGCAAACTGGTCCCGTTCTGCGAACTTTCTGAAACCCATCTGGCTCAGGAGGAAGAGGCGGCGTGGGAGGAAATCGTACCGATCCTGGACGAAGCCGTCTCCTGCCTCTGTTCCGACGACCGCCAGGTCATCCTCCTGCGCTTCTACGAAGGCCACCGCATGGTAGAGGTCGGCCAGCGGCTTGGCATCTCGGAGGAGGCGGCCAAGAAGCGCGTGTCGCGGGCGGTCGAAAAGCTGCGCGGGATTCTATCGCGACAAGGCGCCAGCATCACCGCGGCCATGCTGCTGGGATTGCTGTTGGTTCGGTCGGCCGTGGCAATGCCGAAGGGTCTGGCATCTGTGGTGACCTCCGTCGGCATGGGCGAAGGGGCCGCATCAAGTTCGGCCGCGGCCATTGCCGACGGCGCGGCGACCGCGATGGTGCGAACGGCCAGGCGCTTGCTTGCGGCGATAACGGCCGGGGTTGCCGCGGTTCTCCTGCTGCTTGCGGGCGCGGTGATGATGCTGACGACGCTGCCAGCGCATAAGCCGGCGACCGAATATGTGCAAGCGGCAACCACGGCGCCGCCGGTGCAATTTGACATGGACCGCGTACAGAAAGTGCTGGTGGGGTCGAAGGAACGCATCTTGCTGAGCTACAGGCCGGGCGAAGACCTGAAGTTCGACTGCGCGATGGTGCCTGCCAACGAGGGAGCGACGTTCGCGGTCGTGCTGGATACCCAGGGGCGGGCATGGTCAAAGCAACTGGACCTTGCCCCGCT
>JBEKVL010000791.1:0-3324 GCA_049514055.1 Tepidisphaeraceae bacterium
GCTCACCATGTCGCATCGCGTCCGCATCGGGCTCCTGCTGAACCGGTGGCACACCTGGGGCCGGGGCATTATCGAGGGCGTCTATGATTTCGCTGAAGCCCACGGCCAATGGCTGATCCGCGTGTTCGACCCCGAGACACGGGAAATCCGCCGACTCAAAAAGTTCAACCCGCGGGGAATCATCGCCTTCCTGAACAAGCCGGAACTGGCCAGGGAGGTGCTTGGCCTGCGAGCCACCACCGTGAATGTCTCCGGAGAGCTGAACCTGCCGAAAGTACCCCGCGTCGGTCTGGACGACGAGGCGATCGGACGCATGGCGGCACAGCATCTCGTGGAGCGGGGCTTGCGGCATTTCGGATTCTACGGGCATGTCAAGTCCGGGTTTACGCAACGGCGGGAAATCGGCTTCCACGCCGAGCTGGCCAGCCGCGGGTTCGAGGTGTCGGTACTGCGGCTGGACCCCGAGAGGCTCGTATCCGAGCGTTTCGAGCCGTTTGAGGCGCGGGTACACCGTTGGTTGATGAAACTGCCCAAGCCGGTCGGCGTGATGGCCGACATGGACCTTGCGGGGCGTGCGTTGACGGAAGTCTGCCGCGATGCCGGGGTATCCGTGCCGACGGACCTGGCGGTGGTCGGAGTGGATGACGACGAGTTGCAGTGCCGTATCGCCCACCCGCCCCTGTCGAGCATTCGCACGCCCTCGCGCGAGATCGGGCGGCGGGCCGGTCAGATACTGGAGAACCTGCTGGACGGCCGTGCGATCGGGCCGATGCCCGTGATCCTGCCGCCGGTCATGGTGATACCGCGGGCTTCGACGGACGTGCTGCTGCTGGCCGACCCGGAGGTAACCGCGGCGCTGCGCTACATTCGAGACAAGGTCGAACAGCGGATCACCGTGGACGACGTGCTGGCCGAGGTGCCGATCTCCCGGAGCTGGCTCGAGCGGCGGTTCAAGGCGATGCTCGGGCGCACGCCTTATGAAGAGATCCAGCGGATGCACGTCGAGAGGGCCCGCAAACTGCTCGCCGAAACCGACTGGTCGATTGCCAGGATCGCGGAATCCAGCGGCTATGCCAGCGCCTCGCGTTTCAGCCATGCCTTCCGCCGGGAAACGGGAATGAGGCCCGTGGACTACAGGAGGCGAGTGAAGGGCGGATAGGAGGGTGCGGATTCGAAATCCGAATCTCAAGATCGGGGCCATTCTCCAATTGCCGGTGTCAGGCTGGCATTCGATCGGCCCTCGCCTGCAACTCCCGCTTGATGACTTTGCCCGTGGGGCTGCGGGGAAGATCGGAGACGATGAAGATGTCGCGGGGGATCTTGAAACTCACCAGCCCCTGACTGCGGCAGAAGGCTCGCAGCGACTCGGACTCGATCGTTTGACCGGTCTGCGCAACCACAAAGGCGACGACGGCCTCGCCGCGCGTGGGGTCTCTGCGGCCGACAACAGAGACCTCGGCCACCTGCGAATGTCGGGCAAGAACTTCCTCGACTTCGCGGGGGACGACTTTTTCGCCGGCGGAAATGATGATGTCTTTCTTGCGGCCGGTGATGTAGAGAAAACCGTCTTCGTCGATTCGGCCGAGGTCGCCGGTCTTGAAATAGCCGTCGGCCGTGAGGGCCTCGGCGGTTTCGCCGGGCAGGTTATAGTAGCCCTTCATGATCATGGGGCCGCTAAGCCAGACCTCGCCGGACTGGCCTTGCGGGAGGGGCCGGCCTTCGTCGTCGACGATCCGCATCTCGCAACCCGGCACGGGCTTGCCCACCGAGCCCGGGCGATTGCATTGCGGGACATTGATGTGTGTGACGGGCGAGGTCTCGGTCAGGCCGTAGCCTTCGTATATCGGCGTGCCAAAGCGATGGAAAAAGCCTTCGCGGACGGCCGTGGGAAGGGCCTCGCCGCCGGAGATCAGGGCATAGAAGCTGGCGAAGTCGTCGCCTTTGGCGGATTGCAGGCGAAGCATGGCGGCGAACATTGACGGCACGGCAAAGAGGATGGAAGGCTTGTGCCTGCGGATGGCCTCGATCGAGCCGATTGGTGAAAAGCGGGAGAGGTAGATTACCGGCGCGCCAAGCTGGATCGGCGCCAGCATCATGGCGGTCATGCCGAAGGAGTGAAACAGCGGAATGACGCCGAGAAACACATGTTCGCGGTCGAGCCGGACATGGGCGATGGCGGCGTCGGTATCGGACTGGAGGTTGCCGTAGGTCAGCATGACACCCTTGGGACGGCCGGATGTGCCTGAGGTGTACATGAGCACGGCCAGGTCATCAGGCCCGATGCCGGGGAACACGGGGGCGATCGCCGGAGACTGCTTGGGAAGCACTGATGGATCGATGACTTTCAGCCCCATGCCCTGGATTCTGGCCGCCAGCGGCGGCGAGGAAATGACCGTATCGATGCCCGAGTCCTCGATGACGTGGGCGATCTCCCGATCACCCAGGAGATAATTGATGGGTACGACGGTCTTGCCCGCGAGCAGGGTTCCGTAGAAACTGGCGACGAATCCTGCCGATGGCGGCAGGAGAAGGCCAACGTGAGGTTTACTGGTCTGTGTGCCGAGACGCACGCCAAGCCCGGCGGCCGCGGCGGCGAGTGTGCGATGGGTGTGCTGGCCGGTGTCGTCGATGACAGCGGTGTCGTCAGGTGCGTTGGTGGCGTGCTGAAAAAGGAAATCCACAAGCATGACGCATCTCTCAAGGAAAACCGACGGCGACTTTCTCAGCAACCGGTTGACCTCATCCGGCCCGGTAAACGCAGGAGAATATAGCCGAAGCCCCCAAGGGATGCGAAGGGCGATTCCACTGTTGAGAAGCGTGATCGCAATGACTTTCCGATTTCAGAAAACGCGGCTCAGGGGCTTCACGGGCAAGTACGCTTGCCCGTGCGGAGACGGGCAAGCGTACTTGCGCATGCCACTCAATCAGGGAATCAGGAATATTGTCGCGGTCTTGTTCCTGAATTGCCTGTGGCTCGCAGGATGCAATCCGACCGCGACGACTCCGGAGATCAAGGACAGTCAGGCGGCGCTGGCGGAGGGAGATTTTGCCGGTGCCGTCCTGGCCGCCGACCAGGCGCTGGCCACCAGTGATGGCGGAGAATCCGCGGCCCGCGCGCTGTACATCAAGGGCAGGGCAATTGAGGATCGGCCCAAGGCGACGCCCGCGGAGGCTGACGCGGACCTGCGTGAGGCATGGCGTAACTACTCACATTCCGCACCTCCTGCGAAAGGTTCGCAGGTCATCAGGCGGGATGCCGAGCAGTTGTAGTAGCTTCTGCTGGATGTCGCTGCATTCGGCCAGGCGTCGTCGGATCACGCCGCG
>JBEKVL010000792.1:0-3323 GCA_049514055.1 Tepidisphaeraceae bacterium
GCATGTCTCAAGGCCGGCGGCGACAAGGCGCCCGACGGGCTGGCGCTGCTGCGCAAGGCCGCGGCGGACAATGCCAACGCGGTCGCGGCGGCTTCGGCGAAACTCGAACTGATCCTCTACGAACTGTCGCTGGGCGTGACCGTGGAACGGGCCGAGCCGCTTTCGCAGTGGCTGCTGGCCAATCCCAAACACCCGCAGGCGTCGGCCATCGTGCGGTTTGCGCCGATCGTCGCCGACCTGGAGAAACTGGGCACGGACCCGGCGATCACGAAGGCGGCGGGGTTGCAAGGCCAACTGCTGGCCGGGCTTTCGCCGGATGCGCCGCAGTGGGCGGGCGTGCTGCATCGTGAGGTGGACCTGCTGGACAACCTGGCCCAGCGGACCATGACCGAGAACCAGCGTACCGGAAACGGGGCGAAGAACGAGAAACTGAGTGACACGCAGAAGTTGATCGTCGATCTGCTGGCAAAGGCTGCCGCGAAGCAGCCCGATGCGTCCAAGGCGATCGAACGGCTCGATGCCCATCTGCGAAACTGGATCACGGCGGGTTACTTTGCGACGGCCGAGGAAGGTTTCACGCTACTGGCGCAGGCCGTGGCACCGAGCCAGCAACGGATGGTGCGACTGGCCGTGATTCGCGTGTGGACGGCGCAGGTGCTGCACCACAACGAACGGATGCAGGCCGCCGGTTTCACGCCGCCGCATCAACTTGACGCAACTTTGGGTAAGGCGCTGCGGGAACTGTACTCGCTCCAGGCGGGACTCACGGAAACCGATCAGCAACTATTTGAGGTGCGTCGGCACTGGACGGCGATCATCGCGCACTATCGCCGCATGGAGTGGTTCGACGTGGCCGAGCAGGCGATCACGGTGAAGGCGGATGCGGCCGTTCCCGCGGCGGACGCACATGCCATGCTGACCCTGGCCGGGCTGCGCGAGGCACAGGCCCGGGCGGAGTTCGACCGCACGGCGAAACAGCTCGATGCGGCGAAGAAGCTGGCGCTCACACCCGGCTTCCGCGCGGCCATCGAGACCTACCAGAAATTCATCACCACGTTCCCGGCCAATCCGAATACGAGCGTGGCCGCTAATGCAATCCTGGATATCGGGAGGCTGTACGAGCAGCGCGGGGCGTTTGATGTAGCGGTTGAAGTCTATCGTGGCCTGGCGACATTCGCGGCCGGGCAGAAGTCCCTGGCTGCGCCGACGCCGAACACGGCCGGCATGGCCGACCAGGCATCATTGGCCGTGGCGGCGGCGCTGGATGCCAAGGCGCGGCAGGCGCTAACCAAGTGGGCCGCGGAGCGCAAGGCCGACACCGCGCCGCCGGGGAAATTGAGCGATGAGTTCGCGGCGGCGCTCGGCGTCTACAAGGACTTCCTCAAAACGCGTTCGGCCAGCCCGCTGGCCGGGACGGCAACTGCGAAGATCCAGGCGGCCGCGCTGGAATATGCCAAGGTGGACGGCTGGGACGTGGCCGACGGAATCTACACCGACCTGCTGGCGGCCGGGCTGCCGCTGAAGAGCCCGGAGCGGATCGAACTGGCGCGGGCGATGTGCATCCTCGGAAAAGTCATGCCGCAGGATGCTATCGAGGTGCTGGCGCGGCTGTCGCAGGGGGCGGAACTCAAGCCGAGCGCGAGGCCGGCCGTGACCGAGACGTCGATTGCGCTGATGGATCAGTTAAAGCAGCAGGACCTGGGTGCACAGCTGGAGGCACTGGATATCAAGATTCCCAAACCGGTGTATGCAGGGGCGCCACGGTCGTTCCCACAAGGGATCATCGCCAACAACCTCACAGGGGCGGAGGTGGGCGACTTGCAGACTGTGGCGCCGGATTTCTCGGTTGCGACGCGCGGAGCCGCCGACGAAAGCGATATTGCCGCGCTGGCGGCCGTGACCCAGAACGAATCCCGCCGGGCGGCGCAGGTGGCTGCCTTGCGGGATGGGACATTTCAGTTTGGCGGAGGCCGCGCGGGTGGCGGTGGTGGCTTTGGCGGTGGACAATGGGCCGCCAATGGACCCGCCCAACAGCCCGCCCAACAGATGGACCGGCAAGGGCAGGCGCGGCTTATCCCCGTCCCCCCCGTCCTTTCCGAAGCCGAACTCGCCCGCATCACCGGCGTGTTCGACAACGCCTACAAAGCCTTCGCCGCTCTTCGCCTGAAATATCCGACTACAACCGTGGCCGATCTGGCCCGGGCGGAGATGCTCGCCATGGTCAACCACTGGCGGACGCTGGCCCAGTGGCAACGCGGGGCGGCGCTGGGCGAGCGATATGTCGGCGATTACCTGACGGATGTGGAACTTCCCAAACTGCGGCTGCAGATCGCGCGCGATTATCTCAGCCATGCCACACTGCCGCCGAAGCCGGACCAGAAGCGGCAGGATGCCATGGCCGAACTGGGCAAGCGGTTCGACAAGGCCCGGGTCGAACTGAAGCGGATCGTCGACGATTTCCCCGACAAGCTGGACCTGATACGCGATGCCCAGTGGGACATCGCGGCGAGTTTCCTGGCCCAGGCGCGCACGGTGGACGGGCTCAGCCCAACGCTGTCGCGCGGGCAGTATGTGCGGGCGGCCCGCGAGCTTCAGAAGCTGGCCCGGCAGTATGCCGAGCATCCGCGCATGGCCGAGGTGCCGCAGCTTCTGGCGCAGATCGCGGCCGAGCTTGCCGGCCGGGGACACGCGGAAGAGGCCATCATTGTGTGGCAGGATCTCGTCAACTTCGATCCGACGCATGGCTTGGCGCAACAGTCCGGGCCGCTGATTGCGTCGACATACCAGTCGCTGAACCGGCCGCTCAGGGCGGTGGAAACATGGATGGAGCTCAACTTCGCCCGCGGCGGCAACGACCAGGCCGCACAGAACGCGATCTTCCAGATCGGGACGCAGCTCAAGAACGAGAAGCGCTGGGCCGAGGCGCTTGGCGTGCTGGAGACGTTCGTCGATTCATTCCCGAAACACGCCAGTGCCGGGCAGGCGCTGACCATGATCGGGCAGATTCACCAGGCCAACGAGGCCTGGGAAGACGCGATCGCGGCCTACAAACGTGTCATCAACGAGTTCCCCTCCGGCAACTGGATTCAGGAGGCCAAGTGGGCGATCGCCGAATGCACCATCAATCTCAGCCAGTGGCGCGAGGCCATCGGCGCCTATGAAGCCTTTGCCCAGGCTTACCCGCAGGATCCGAAAGTCGCCGAGGCCAACCGCCGCATCGGTATCCTCAAGGATCTGGCTCGCTACCAGACGGTGGTGGATGAGCCGGGACAGCGGAAGAATTTCGACGCCCAGTTCCAGATCGGCACGATCATCCAGACGCA
>JBEKVL010000793.1:0-3320 GCA_049514055.1 Tepidisphaeraceae bacterium
CACCCCGACGTCAAGACCGCTTCGATCCAACGCTTCTACGATTACCGCAAGATGTTCGACAAGATCCACAAGGACGTCGATGCCGTGTTCATCGCCGCGCCGGACCACCACCATGCCGTGGCCTCGCTGATTGCCATGAAACTCGGCAAGCACGTCTATTGCGAGAAGCCGATGGCCCACAGCATCGCCGAGGTGCGGCTGATGATGAAAACGGCCCGCGAGTGCAAAGTGATGACGCAACTGGGCAACCAGGGCCATTCGGGGGAAAGCATCCGCCTGCTCTGCGAATACGTTTGGGGCGGAGCGATCGGCAACGTGACCGAGACGCACAGTTGGGCCCGCACGGGCCGCGGCGGCGTCGGCGGGCGGCCGTCCGCGCAGAGCGTGCCGGCCACCTTGCACTGGGAGGAATGGATCGGGCCAGCGGCCTACCGCGAGTACCATGAGAAACTGCATCCCCGGCTGGGGCGAAGCTGGTGGGAGTACGGCGACGGCTCCGTGGGCGATTGGGGCTGCCACAACCTGGACGGCGTCTTCATGGCCCTGAAACTCGGCACGCCGACCTCCGTCGAGGCCCTGGAACAAGTCGGCGGCAGCGAGGAGCGGTTTCCCTTGCGGAACGCGATCCGCTGGAGCTATCCGGCCCGGGGCGACATGCCGGCGGTCAAGCCCCATTGGTACGACGGCTTCAAAGGCGCGGTCGGTGCCCTGGCCCAACTCGACGAGAACAACCCGGAAGGCGAGCACAATCGGCCGGCGATCGCCGACGAGTTGGAAAAGAAGTACGGCCGCAAGCTGGGCGACGGCGGCGTGATCCTCGTTGGCGACAAGGGAATCCTCGTGGCCGGCAACTACTGCGGCAGCCCGCGGCTGGTGCCCGAGGAGAAGCAGAAGTCGTTCGGCAAGCCGCCCCACGTGTTGGAACGGGTCAAGAAGGGCCTGACGCATCAGACCGACTTCCTCCGCTCCTGCAAGGACGGCAAGCCGGCCAGTTCCAACTTCGATTATTCCGGCCCCTTGACCGAGATGGTGTTGCTGGGCTGCCTGGCCGAACGGGCCGGGGTCGGCAAGCACGTCGAGTGGGATGCCGAGAAGGTCGAGGTCACCAACCTGCCCGAGTTGAACCGCATGGTGCGGCGCGAATATCGCAAGGGCTGGGAATTGGGCTGACGTTCTAAAGTGGGGGTATTCGCCCCACTTGCGTATGGAACGACACCCTGCTACACTGCTTTCAACCAATCGACGCTGACCAGTCGGCAATTCGCAAGCTGGGCAACGTCAAATCACTACGGACGACGCGCAAATGGCTGAAGGCAGCATCAAGAAATTGACGGACAAGGGTTTCGGATTCATCAACACCGGAGGAGCAAAAGACCTGTTCTTCCACTCGAAGAGCCTCCAAGGCGTCACTTTCGAGGCCCTGCGAGAAGGCCAGAAGGTGACTTACACGGAAGGCCGGGGTCCGAAAGGCCCGTGCGCCGAGAACGTCACGCCGGTTTAGTTCGGCCAGTGGACGTTTTTCGCTATTCGGTGTCGTCTGGAAGGATACTAACGGTATCCTTCCAGAAGGCAGCCGGGCGGAATTGGCAAAGGACTTTGGGCGGATCAAATTGCATCATTTGTCCCCGGCAATCGCCCGTTGGACAGCCTCCAGGTAGCCTGTGCCGTCTTTGGCGGTCGGCGTCAAGTATCCGCCTTCGCCGTTCTCATTCCAGGCATAGATCAAGAGGAGCCGCTGAGGCGTGGCCTTGTCGGGATGCTTGTCCAACCAGCGGACGCCCACTTTCATGAAATCCTCGACCAGCGTGGGCGTACGGTCGGGATACCAGACCGACATTTTCTCGGGCGGCAACTGGCCCTGTTCCCAGGGCCGACGGTCCCATCCGGCCGTGATGACCGGCACGCAAGGGAGCGGCGAAGTTCGGGCCATTTGCTCGAAGATTCGCTCGCTGTCCGCGATCAGTTTTCGGAACGGCTGGCTACCGCCGCCATTCATCCAGCCGCCGTTGTAGTTGTAGCCGGTCAAGATCGTGTAGCCCGAGCGGGCCAGATCGGCAAAATTCTGTCCCGGCCCCGTGCAGGCGGCGATGGACACGCCCGGCAACCCCGCCTTCTTGGCAGTGGCCCGCAATGAGTCGAACGCCTTGCGGACCCCCTGCACGCCGCCGAAGGCTTGTTGCAGTTCGCCGGGCGAGAAGAAGATCAGAAGCGGTTGGCCGTCCAAGCGAAGATGGGTGGGTTTCCGGAACAGCTCGATCCATTTGCCGCAACAGGCGTCCCAGTCCTTCGGCCCGATGCGGAAACCCGCATGGTTTGCCACCAGGAGGCAGAACTGCAATCGGCGGCAATTCGGGGCCTTAAGGCACAGGTCGAGGGCGTTGTTCAACGGCGTGGCCTTGATTCGGCCCTCGGGGTAATACCAGTCGAAGGCCCAGAAGGCGATGTCGTGATCGGCACAGTAGTCGATCTGCTTCCGCATGATCTCCACCGTATCGGCACGCCAGCCCCAGACAGGTTTGCGGTCGGCGAACTCCGTTTGCAGCAGCTTGGTGAGATGCATTTCGTCGGTTTTGCCGCTCCAGCCGTCGAAGTAGTAGGCGCCAACCGTGGCCCTCGGTTTCGCTTCTTGGGCATGGGCGGTTACGGGGATGAGGGCGGCAAGGCAGATACATGCAATCGACCAAGCGGGCTTTTTCATGATACGTTTTCCTCGGAGTTCATTCCGGATCTCTTGCCGGTCATTCTAGCAGTAGGGTGGGACGAGTGGGACGAGTGAAACGAGCCCCACCATGAGAAACACAGGAGCCATGCGGGAGGATGGTGGGACTCGTTGCACTCGGCCCACCCTACGGTTTCTTCCCAGCAGATCGACGCGGGACTGCCGGAAAGGACTAATGTGCGATGGCTTGCGAAAGACCCAGAGTTCTTCCGTGGCCCGGCGCACAATAGTCCTTCCCGGCAGGAAGCACCTACTGGGACTACCGGAAGACTGCGTAATTGCGGCTCAGCTTCGCCGGGTCCGCTGCCGCCAAGCTCCCACGGAGATGAAGACCGCGCCCACCGAAAGCAAGACCATGGTTCCCGGCTCGGGCACGCTGACGGGGCCGTTGCTCGGCATGCCGCCGCCCGTCGTGTCGGGGACTACCGTGGAGTCGAAGATCAGCGTAGCGCCCGCGGCGACGGTCAGCGAAATGCCGTCCTCCAGGACGTCCGGGACGGCCAAGGTCAACGTGCCGCCGTTGACCGTGAGGCCGCCCGTGAACGTGTTCTCGTTGGCAAGGATCAGCCCGCCCGAAGCGGAGAGGGTCAAACCGGCGCTG
>JBEKVL010000794.1:0-3318 GCA_049514055.1 Tepidisphaeraceae bacterium
AGGCTGACGTAGGTGCTGCCCGCGACGCGGAGGGCCGCGTATGAGAAGGGCAGGGCCACCAGCATGTTGGCGTAAAACTGGTAGTACCGGTAGTGATTTTCCACGATGTAGTCGAAGGCCTCGAGCTTCACGGACAGGGTCGCATCCTCCCAGGCCGGCCGGGTGACGCCGGTGCGGTGGTGCAGGGAATCGACCGCTGCCCAGCGCACGGCGCTGACCATGAGCCCCGCGGCCAGCGAAGCCAGCGCCACGAAGCAGAACCCCGCCACCGAAGGGGCGCCCGGTCCCGCCGACCCCGCCGGGTTCCCTGATCCCGTCATCGCCAGCCAGGAGCGAACCATCGGGGAGAAGGGGCTGAGGCCCGCCAGGCACACCAGGCCCGGCAGCATATAGGCAATGACCAGCCCGAAATTCCGACCCGACAGTTCGCCCACAGGCCTCGACGCTCCCTGGAAAGAAACTCACGCATGTCGCCAGCATGGGCAGATCCTGACCCGCCGCGCCAAGAAAACACCAACCTCGCGGCCATGTGTGAATCTATTATCTATAAATCGGATGTCAAATCTAAAATCAAAGATTCCGCATTTTTTTTGGCGCACCGCCGTCAGCCCTTTTTGCGGCGGGTGGGGACCGGGCCGGGCAGGAGCCAGACGCGGCCCTTCTCGGTAGTCTTGTTGTCCTCGAAAAACAGGGTGACCCCCTCATCGCGTGCGCGGATTAACGACACGTAGACGTCCACCGCCTCGCGCACCACCTCCGCCAGCGAGCCCTTCCCGGAGGCCTCCTGCTGCTTGACCAGTTCATCCAGGGTGTCGTCGGGCAGAAATAGCGTGAATCGGCTCTTACGCACTGCGGATGATCTTCGGCCCATGCGAACCTCGCTTCCGGCTTATACGGGACACAAGGCACGTTAGAGTAAACCAGAGAACACCTGGCTGCAATGTGGCCGCCGTCGTGGCCGGCGTCTTGCATGCTGTCTTACGCATCTTTGGCATCGTGCTGGCACCTCCGGCCAAGTGATCTCGTGGGTGTCTGTAGCCACCACGCCGCGTAGCGCCTGCTCCGGTTGCAGCGGAGCAACCCCGTGCCAGGCGCAGCTGTCACTCGGGTTGCATTCCGCCAACGCCCTGCGCCTGGGCGCTACGCGGCTTGAATACCTCCAGAACACGGTTTGCGGTTCGCCAGCCGGGGGGCATACGAACCGCAAACCCTTTTTAATGGAGGTATTCATATGGCTACAGACAACACCAAACCGAAACTCATCAAGACCGAGAGCGCTGACGTCGCCGGCGAGAAACCCAAGGCACAGCAACTGACGGCCAGGCCGACCGGGAACGACATTTCGTTCTGCTGCCGCTGCGGCGAGTTCGTCACTGGACCGTTCTGTCCAGGCTGCGGCGCCAAGCAGTGCATCTCCTGCGGAAACTGATGAGTTGGTGCCGGGACGGCGGCAAACGCCGTTTCCGGCATATTCCCATGACGCCGTATGCATACTTGAGCCAGGCCGCCGTTTGTCGGCAAGAATTCCTGAATTCCGGGAGGCATGATTTGCTTGACATCGGTGCTGTCTTCGTGCCATTCTGAGCACGAGATAAACTGGATTATCACGAGCATCGCCACGCCATGGACCCGTCCGAAGAACCGTCTCTCCCCATCGCCAATCAGCAAGGATCTGCCGGGCTGGTAACCGCCCTGGATCTGCTCCAGTTGATTCCCGAGGAAGATGTCTGGCTGGCCGGCCAACTGTCGCCGCACACACGCCGGGCGTACAAGCAGGATGTGGCGAATTTCATTGCGGCCATGGGCTTGCGATCCACCGCCGAGCTGAGGAACGTGAACCGGGCGGCCGTGGTCGCCTGGCAGAACGGGATGAAGACGCACGGTGCCAAACCGCGGACGATTCGCCGGCGTCTCTCAGCGCTGTCGTCTCTGTTTGCACATCTGGTCGCACACCACGCCGTGGAGCGAAACCCCGTCCGTGACATCCGCCGGCCCAGAGTCAACCGCAGGCACGGAACGACGCGCGCGTTCTCGGTCAAGGAGGCCCGCAAGGTCCTGGATGCGCCCGACCCGACGACGCTGCTGGGTCTGCGCGACCGGGCCATTCTGTCGGTTGGGCTACAAGCCGGTCCCCGGCGCTCCGAGATTGCTACGCTCCTGGTCAAGGATTACCACACCAACGTAGGCTACAAGTCCTTGCACTTCATCCGCAAAGGCGGCGAAGATCTCTCGCTGGCGATTAACCCGCAGACAGCCCAACGGATCGAGCAGTATCTGGCGATGGCTGGACACAATGACGATCTTGATGGCCCGCTCTTCCGGCCGGTGCGGAACAATCAGCGGTGCCGTGATCTCCGCAGGCCCCTGCATCCCGATGCGGTGGACCGCGTGCTTCGCAAGTATGCAGCGCTTGCCGGCCTGGACCGCGGCTACAGCGCCCATTCCATGCGGGCCACCTTCATCACCACGGCCTTGAGCAACGGCGCCAGTCTGGAAGACGTGCAACGGGACGTGGGACATGCCGACCCCAGCACGACCAAACTCTACGACCGCCGCGGGCACAACCCCGAGAAGTCGGCCTCGTTCTTCGCGACCTATTGAAGCGGCCATAATTGATTCGATCATCGGTAACTGGCCGCCACGTTCCTTCACTACCGAGCGGAATCAAGAACGTCAGACCAGGCCCAGGGCCTTCATGGCCGCGGACTGTGGATCGGAGAAAAAGATCGGGTCCACCTTCTCCACGATGTCGCCGGACACCTCCAAGAAGTTACGCTTGTTCTCCAACGGAATCAGCGCCCGCCGGGCACCGTTCTCCATCGCGACCTGAAGCGGTTCCACCAGCGAATTCACCGCCTTGATGTTCCCTTGAATGCTCAGGTCGCCGAGAATCACCAGTCCGGGCGACACGGCCGTCTTCTTGATAGCAGAGACGATGGCTACGAGCACAGCAATGCCGGCTTCGCACGGAACCCGGTTTGTCAGCAGATCAATCGCCTCGACATGGAAATCGGTGGAGTCGAGCACACTTGCAATCCCCATGGGAACCTTGTGGCCCTGGAGAAATCCAAATCCACGTGCGATGGCTTCTCGAAGCGGGCCGTCCACGCCACCGGCATGCTTCAGTTTGCCCGTACCAGCAGAAATCCCGACCTCGATTCGATACAGGCCGACCTTTCCGGCCGGATTGACCGAAGCGGCATACACCGACCCCGGCGCCAAGGGGTCGGTCGAGACTAACTCGCGCCCGCCTTCCTCCGGAACGCCCACATAGCGTTCCTCGGTGGTGTCGTTGTCGCGGTAAGAGAACGAGGTCTG
>JBEKVL010000795.1:0-3304 GCA_049514055.1 Tepidisphaeraceae bacterium
AGGTGCGGTCGAACACCGCAGGTTCTGCCCGGCTTCCCGGCACGATCAACCGGTCGCCCGCGATCGCCAAGTGGCCTTGGGGCGACAGGCCACTGTAGCCGTGGCTCCCGTGCGGCAAGCGGACCCAGGTGAAACTGGTGGCGTCGTTGCTCCAAACCACGCGACCCGATTCGGCATCCAGCGCGTAGACAAAGGTGCCCATGAAAGGCCAAACGCCCACCGCGAAGTAGACGTTTCGGTCGTCGAGCACGGGGCCGCCGCGGGCCGGCCAGGTGGAAATCAGCCGTTCGTTGCCGATCAGGAGCCGCTGGCTCGGGGCCCCCTGGAACCGCCACACCAATCGCCCGTCGGCCGCCGTGAGGCAGTAAAGACAGCCATCGTCCGAGGCCACATAGACCTTGTCCCTCCAGGCGGCCGGGGCCACGCGCACCGGGCCCGCGCAGTAGAATCGCCACTGTTCGGCGCCCGTTTCGACGCCATACGCCGTCAGGTTGTCCGTCACCGTCGAGCCGACGAACATCCGCTTGCCGAGCACCACGGGCAGGTAGGTGCGGTCGAACTGCATGGCCGCTTCATCTTTCCAGGCGGGAACCTGGGGCGGCAGCCTGCGAACCCATTGCAGGTGGAGTTCGTCGGGCAGCGCCTCGGCGGTGAAGGCGGTTCGCCCTGCGTCACACCGCCACATGGGCCAGTCGGCGGCCAGTACGCGGGCGCCGGCGCTTTGCCAGAACGCGATCGCGAGGATCGCCAAGACGGCGCCGTGAGGCGGGCGATTCGGCACTTCGGGCATCGACGAATTGAGCATGTATCTTGTCATCGTGTTGTTGCGGCAGCCGCGGCGATTTCGGCGGCCGCTTGGTAGATCCGGCCTGCCAGACCACGGCTGTCGGTGCCCTGGGCTTTGGCCTTGCTGTCCGTGCCATAGAGCTTCTCCAGTTCGTCGAACAACGCGTCGCATCGACGGGCCAGTTCGCCGCGTGGCTGGTCGCTGGGAACGACCACCTCGTGTCCTCCGGGCCGGAAGGCGCCGATGACCGAGCCTTGGACTTTGCTCGGCTCTTTCAGATCGCGATTAGCAAATCTGCCCGTGAATGTGCCCGTGTATGCGGTCTCGTGGCGTTTCAGGCGGACCGTGTATTTTCCCTCGCCGCCGCGAACCCAGCGGTCATCGTTGATGCTGATCTCGAAATCGAAGACTTCTTCGCCCTCGCCGGAAACGATTCTCCCCGTGCCCGAGTGCCGGCCGGTGTTGAACAAGGGCGCGGTGGGCCGCAACACCACGATCTTCCCCTCGTCGAAATAGAAGGGGATCGACAGTTCGCGCAGCGCGCCGTCGCGCATGACGATCGCCCCGTCGAGGTAGATTTCGCCGGAATCGTACTTCTTCGTCGGGCGAGGGTAAACGAGGTCCAACTTCTCACGGATGTCGAGCACGGCCTCGAACTCCTGCGTCCCTTCGCGGAGCATCTCGAATTGCACGGTGGGCACGGCGCCATTCGGCCCCGGATAGAGGATCGCCCGCGGAGTGCCGCCTACCATGTTGCCGAAGACGACGTAGGTGTTCAGGGCGTTGCGTTGCGCGCCCTCGGGAGTCGTGTAAGTCCAGTAATCCAGCCCCTTCCACGAGTAGCCTTCATATCCGTAGGACGGCAGCGAGGTGGCTGCCGCCAGTCCGCGGTAGGTGGCAATGCCCGAACCAACGTGGTCGCGCGAATTGCACAACAGCGGTGAGCCTGGCACCTTCGGACGATTGGTGGGGATGCGGCGGGCAACGTCCAAGAGCCCCACCACCATGCCGTTGGGCTGGGTGCGGGCTAGCGCGCTCGTGCCCCATTTCGGACAGCCACAGCCGTGCGTGAGTGACCGCCAGCGGGCGTAAGGCGCGATCTTCTTGAAAAAAGCGACCTGCGCGGCGCTGGGCCAACTGTCGCCCGACGTGCCGAGAATGATGCAGTCCTCGCTCCAGCCGCGCCGCTTGACAAGGTCGCGCAAGGCGTCCATCACCGGCCGCCAGATTTCTTCCGAGCCGGTGTCGCCGTACATGGGCAGTTCCAACGGGGCCAGGGACCCGTCCTCCTTCAACTCGTGAACCAGGACGCTCTTGGCCTGCCGCTCCTCCGCGCCTCCGTCGCGCCCGTAGCCCTTGGAATACATGCCGTAAGTCCATACCTGCACGCAGAGCAGCTTGGGCGGCCCACAGTGTTTTTCGTACAGGTCCAGATATCGTTCCAGGTACTTGAGTTCGGGTACGAATCGGCCTCCGGCCTGCCGGAAGAGGATGATCGGATCGTCGCCAAAGACGTTGCGGCCAATGACGGAAACCCCCAGGATGTCGTTGCCCAGGAGGCCCATCGCCTCGATCGACTTTTCCATGAGCCGGAAATGCTCGTCGGACCATCGTGGGACCTTGTAGTAGCCGGCCACGGACTCGGGCGATTGGAGCATGTTGACCCAGTAACGCCAGTCGCGGGGATCGGGCGCCCGCCATGGGGCCACCTGAAGCCGAAGCGACGCGGCAATTGGCTTCTCCAGGCCTCGGATCTCCACGCTGGCCGTGTAGCGCCCCGGCTTGGCATCCCGGGGAATTTTCACGGTGAACCAGATCGGGTGGACCTTCGCCTCGGCCAGCGGCCGGTCGAGCAGAGGGACGTAGCTTTTCGACACGTCGGCGTAGCGGACACGCACGGCGCCGGCCGGGATGACGTCGCCGGTCGTGGACTTCAGATCGCCCACCACTGCGCGGGGCCCTGCGAATGCCTCGCCGGCGCTGACGACCAACTGTCCTGAGGCAACGCCATTGACCGGCGCAACAACCTCGACTGGGCCAAGCGGTGGTTTGGCCAACTCGGCGATCGTCTTGTCGCCGACCGGGGTCACTGGCTCGGCATTCCAGACAACCACGTCATCCGGAAGCCGGCCAGGAGCGGCCGACAACGCCGGCGCCAAAGCGATCACTACCAACATTGCTGTGCCGTAAGCTCGCCAATACATGAAACCGTGCTCCTCTCGATACGCGAAACGACTCACCTGATCGGCAACTTGAACCGTGTGGGTTCTGTAAGAATGAACTCCTTGGTTTGAGGCGTCTCTCCCGGCGACTGCCAGGAGAGCTTCAGCGGTCCCTTGTCCGCCTTGGGAAAGAAGATCGGCGCGCCGGCCGCCACTCCTCGGGCGCCGAGGCACCGCTTCCCATCATAGGCCAGCACGCGGACCGGGCCGGCGATCTGGTTCGGCACGGCGACGGTCAGCCCCAGCGGCCGCTGTTTGCGCGGCGGCCGGGCCAACAGCCACAGCTCGCCTTCCG
>JBEKVL010000796.1:0-3297 GCA_049514055.1 Tepidisphaeraceae bacterium
TGCTGGATCAACTGTTTGAGTTTCTTGTGCCGCTCGGTCATGAGCCGGACTTTCTCCAGGTTCTCGGCGCGGATATGGCGGCTGCGGGTGACGCCGTCGAGTTTGAAGGTGAGATTGAAGCCAGGTCGCCTGGGTCCCTTGGCCGAAACCGAGCCGATGAGGATGTCGAGATGGGCGGCGATCTTCTCGGCCAGCAGTTGCCGGCGTTCATATACGGTTCTGGGCATGGTTCTTCTTCGTCATACAGGCGTCATGTTACGCCTGTATGAATATAAACCATCTCCGGCGAATTGCAAGCCGTCAGCAAAAAGATTCTCGAAAATTCTGCGGAAAGGCTAAACTGTTACTACTCAGAGCGATGGACCACTAGCTGCGCCCCGTCTCATTCCCCTGGGGCCTGGCCTGGCGGTTGGCCTCAAGGCGAGGGCTTGGACATCGTCACAACTCCAGCAGCCGAAACGGCCGGCCGCGGCGGCGATGTGGAAGGCCCGGGTCTTGATGGAGCCGTTGGAGGCTCCTGCAGTACCATTATGCCGTGGCGTCAGCGGCGGCGACAACAAATGCGTAACGTGATACCCAGAAGCGCCACGCGGCGCGGTGGAAATTCGGATTGACTTGCCCGGTTCGGCTTGGGATGATCCCATTAACTGGTGAAGGTGATGGCGGCCTGACGTTATTATCCCCATGCGCTATGGCGGGCTCCTGAAAACGCCGGGCGGGCTCGATGCCGGGCGACTGAGAGAGGACACAATGCGACCATTCGAGGCGGTGATGCAGACGGCCGGGCGGCTTTACGGGCGCGTGGCGCGGCAGAGCGCCGGTTCCGCGCATCGCCGTTGCAGGGCGCCGGCCGTCCGGCACGGCCTTGGCGACGTGATCGAACGTCTGGAATCGCGTCTGCTGCTGGCGGACACAGCGACCTTCAACACGGCGATGCTCGACTGGCACGGCAAGAGTGTTCCGGTGGTGTCCGGCGAGTGGATCCTGGTGACCAAGCCGGTTGGAACGGCCGCACAGACGGACGGGACGATGCAGAGCATGGTGGCCAGTGCGGCGGTGCTGGGGAAGGTGCCGTCGCTATCGGTGAAAGCGGAACTGCCGCTGCCCGGGATGTCGGTGATACAGGCATCGCCGGACGTGGGATATGACCAGATTCTGAGCACCGTATCGAAACTGCCGGGGTTTGAGTACGTGGAGCCGGACTTTCGCCTGTACGCCACCCAACTGCCGAACGACCCGTATTTTCCGCAACTTTATGGTATGAACAACACGGGGCAGACCGGCGGGCTGAACGGCGCCGACATCGACATGCCCGAGGCGTGGGACACGGCCACGGGCGATGGCTCGGTGGTTGTGGGCGTCATCGACACGGGGGTCGATTACACGCATCCCGATCTGGCCGCCAACATGTGGCGCAACCCCGGCGAGATCCCCGGCGACGGGATCGACAACGACGGCGACGGATACATCGATGACGTCTACGGGTGGGACTTCATCAACAACGACAATGATCCGATGGACGACGTGGACCATGGGACGCATGTGGCCGGGACGATCGGGGCCGTCGGCAACAACGGGGTGGGCGTGACGGGCGTGAACTGGAACGTGAAGATCATGGCGCTGAAGTTCCTCGGTCCCGACGGGGGCTCGACGGACGATGCGATCCGCGCCATCAGCTACGCGACGATGATGCGCAACCGCGGCGTAAACATCCGCCTGACCAACAACAGTTGGGCCGGAAGCAGCTACAGCCAGGCGCTGTACGACGCGATTCAGGCCAGCGGGGACGCCGGCATGCTCTTTGTGGCGGCGGCGGGAAACAGCAACCAGGACACGGACAAGTCGCCCAGTTATCCCTCGGCATTCGACCTGCCCAACATCATCTCCGTGGCGGCGACCGATGCGCAGGACCAGCGGGCGAGTTTCTCGAATTATGGAACCACGACCGTGGACCTTGGCGCCCCGGGCGTGAACATCCTGAGCACCGTTCCCAATGACGGCTACGCGACTTTCAGCGGCACGTCCATGGCAACCCCGCACGTCTCGGGCGTGGCGGCACTGGCCTGGAGCGTCGCGCCGACGGCGTCGTACGAGTACATCCGCGACGCCATCCTCGGCGGATCGGATCGCATCGCATCGATGTTCGGAGACACGGCGACCGGCGGGCGGCTCAACGCAAAGAACACGCTGGATCTGGTCACGGCGACCTCACCGGTGGTCGTCTTCGGGGCCGGTGACGGGTCGCTGTCCGAGCCGGGGACGAACACCGGATCGTTCGTCGTGCTGCGCTTCGGCAACACGGCGACGGCGCTGACGGTTCCCTTCACTGTTTCCGGAACCGCGACCAACGGGGTGGACTACACCCTCAGCGCGGCGTCGTTCACGATCCCCGCCGGAGCGACCTCGGCGTCGATCACCGTGACGCCGCTCGACGACAACCTGACGGAGGGCCCGGAAACGATCACGCTGACGCTGCAGCCGGGAAGCGGCTACACGCCGGGCGCAAGCTCGTCGATGTCGCTCAGGCTGGACGACAAAGTGGCACGGCCCGTGAACAACGACTTCGCCAGCGCCACGGTGATTCCGGACGGGACGACGTCCGTCACCGGCACCAACGTAAACGCCGACAAAGAGGCCGGAGAGCCGGACCACGCGGGCAATCCCGGAGGCGCCTCGGTCTGGTGGAGGTGGACGGCGGAGGTCACGGGCACGGTGACGATCAACACCAGCGGGAGCGATTTCGACACGCTGCTGGGCGTGTACACCGGGACCTCGGTCGCGGCCCTGACGCTGGTGGCGTCCAACGATGACTGGGAATCGCTGTTGAGCCAGGTGACGTTCAATGCGGTGCTCGGGACGACCTACCAGATAGCCGTGGACGGCTACGGCGCCGCCACGGGTGACATCGAGTTGTGGATCATCGGCGGACCGACGGGCGATCGCTTTGAACCCAACGATTCATTCGCGACGGCAACGGATCTGGGCACGCTGGTCAACGACACGGAAGCGGGGCTTTCGATCCACGCGGCCAACAATGACGACTATTTCAGGTTCACCGCCGCCGCCAGCGGCAATCTGAGCGCGGACCTGTCGTTCGTCAACGCCAACGGCGACCTGGACCTGTTCGCGTACGATTCCAGCCAGACTCTGCTGGGTTCTTCGACCGGCACGGGCGACGGCGAGCACGTCGCGATTTCCGTCGTCGCAGGCATGGCGTACTACCTGAAGGTGGCCGGTAGCCACGGCGCGACCAACCCGGACTACACCTTGAGCATCACCGGACCTGCTTTGTTGCCA
>JBEKVL010000797.1:0-3294 GCA_049514055.1 Tepidisphaeraceae bacterium
TGGACAAAGTCATCATCACAGTGACCGTCGACTGCTCTATGTCATACCCCGGCTTCGCGGGCATGCCGAGAATCGATGATGTTCCTGCCGTCGCCGACGAATACGTCCGCGCAATCGACGCCGGCGCGTCACTCGTTCACCATCACGGCGTGCATTACCTCGAAGAAGAAATCCAGGATGATGGGCGCAAGCTCTCGCGCACCGACTTCCAGGGGTGGGCCGACCTCACACAACGCATCCGCACGCAGCGGGACGCCGTCATCCAATTCGGCATCGCGAGCGCCAGGCTGGACGAGAAGATCGCTCTCATGGACCTGCGCCCGGACATGATGTCGTACGCATTCAACGTCCACGACGAATACTTCAGGCCGGACCCGGCGTACCCGGCCAATGAGCAATATGCGATCCATCCCCGGCCCGAGCTCGAAGCGTTTTGCGCCGCGGCCAGGGAACACGGAGTGAAGCCAGAGGTCGAATCCTTCTATACGGGCGCGTTCTGGAATCTCGAGTACATACGGGAGAGGGGCCTGCTGGACGACCCGATCTGGACCACGCTCTTCCTCGGCTGGCCGGGAGGGGCATGGACGCCGCCGACCGCCGACTCGTTGTTGTATCTTGTTAAGCACCTGCCGGATCGGGTCAACTGGAACGTGAGCGTCATGAACCCGACTATGCAGTGGCGTCTGCTCGCTCTGGCTTTGGGTCTTGGGGGGCATGTGCGCGTCGGTTGGGAGGACAACCCGTACCTCCCGGACGGAACGCCGTCACGATCGAACGCGGAGCTGGTTGACACCATGGTTGCCCTGGCCCGCCTCATGGGCCGCGAGCCGGCCTCGGCTGCGGAAGCACGCGAGATTATCGGCCTTTCCGCCGCGGGTACTGTCGCGCCCGTATCCGCCCTGGCGGACGGCGTGTGAATTACCTGACCCAGGCCGTGCAGTCGAAGGCCGCTTTGCCCGGCACTAGAATGCCGCCAGAATCACGGCTGCTCGAAGTCGGAGGCGGCTGGAAGGCCCGCGGGCCGCTCGCGGCCGCCGGGACGGGCAGAAACCTGTGCGAGGGACTATGAGTCAGGACACGAAGGCCGGGGCGGACGGCAGCGCGAACGAGCGAACCGCCGTGGCCAGGATCTTCTGCGCACTCGAGATGCTTGCCGAGGCACCGCAGACGCCCTCGAGTCTGGCGCCGGTGCTGAACGTCGACAGGAGCACGGCTCTACGGCTGCTCCGACAACTCGAGGCAACCGGGTACGTGGCCCGTGACGACGCGACGAAACGATACGTGGCGGTAGGGGCGCGTTTCTTACGGCTCGTCTCGGCCACCCCAGATCACGCGGATTTGAGCGAGCTGGTCGACCCCGTTCTGCGCGCGATCAGGGCTCAACATGGCGAAGCATCATTGCTGGCCGTCCCCGCCCGTGGATCTATGGTCTACGCGGCGTTCTTCCCTTCGCATCACCTGCTGACGGTCCGCGAACAGCTCGGGGCGGTCCGGCCGATGCACTGCTCCGCGGTCGGTAAAGCCTATCTATCCGGGCTCGACGACGCGGCGTTCGAAGAGGAGCTGAACCGGCTCACGTTCGATGGGGGGACGGAGCACGCTCCCAAAGACAGGGCGGCGTTGTACCGCCAGGTCGTCACTGCTCGGCAGCTCGGATACGCGGTCGACCGAGACGAGACGTCGTTGGGCGTCAGCTGCGTGGCCGTGCCGATGTGGATCGGGGGCTCGCTCATGGGGGCGATCGGGATTACCGGACCGTCTACCCGGTTGTCAGCTTCGTTGGTCGAGGCCATCGGACCCGAACTCAGACACGCCGCCATGGACCTCCGATATCACGAAGTAGCGGGTCGTCGTGATAGGTCGCCGGCCGCGGGGCTGTCGCCACGACAGTCGCGGCACCTGGGAGCAGATGAAAATGGCCGTCACTGACGCCTCGGGCGCCCCCGGCGTCGTTCCGTGGAAGGACCAGACCCGCTCCCTCTCGCGCCATCGCCATTCCCGGCTGGGCGAGCCGGGCATGCTGCCCTATCTGCTCATCCTGCCTGGCCTGGTGTTCTATACCCTGTTCGTCATCATACCGATCATCGGGACGCTCTCGTTGTCCCTCTTCCAGTGGGATGGATTGTCGACGCCTGTCTGGGTCGGGCTGGACAACTTTGCCGAGGTGTTGGCCGACCCCCAAACGCTGGGGGCTTTCCAGGTGTCGATTGCCTTCATCTTCTTCGGCTGTGTGTTGCCCGTGGGAATCGCGCTGCTTCTCGTGGCAGCCATCACTCGCACCCACATTCGAGGGTTGAGCTTCTTCCGGTTTGTCTATTTCCTTCCGTACACGCTCGCGCTGGCTGTCGTCGCGATTGCGTGGCGCTGGCTATATGCGCTCGACGGCTCCACGAACGAGATCATCCGAGTCTTCTTCGGCTCGGGCGCCACACGCCCGTTCCTGGGTGATTTCTTCTGGGCGCTCCCGGCTCTCGGGGTCGTCGCCATGTGGGCCACGTTCGGTTTCGTGCTCGTGATGCTCCTTTCGGGCGCCCAGCACGTCCCGAGAGACCTTTACGACGCCGCGCGTGTGGACGGCGCCGGTCCGGTCAGGGAGTTCCTGGCCGTCACGCTGCCCGGCGTCCGCTATGAGCTCCGAGTCGCGGTGATCATGACGCTCATCATGGCCCTTCGGGTGTTCGATCTGCCGCTCATGGCGACGCAAGGCGGGCCTGGCTACGCCACTACCACACCGTCGCTGATGATGTACCGCGACGTGTTCATAGACGGTCAGATCGGTCCCGTGGCGGCCATCGCAGTGCTGCTCACCGTGGTCATCTTCGTCGGCGTTGGCTTGGTCAACCGCGCCTTCGGTCGGGACTAACACGATGGTTTCTCGCCGTGAGCAAGCCTTCGCCTACGTGATCCTTCTGATATTCACGGTCTTCGCGGTATTCCCATTCATCTCGACGACGCTCGTGGCGTTCAATGACTCGACGGCATCTGTGTCCGGACTCGCGATCCCGCAGCCGTGGTCCCTCGGCAGTTTCATCGCTGCGTGGACCGACCCTGATGCCGGTATCGGGCGATCGCTGGTCAACAGCATGATTCTTGCGACGGTCGTTGTAGTCGTGTCGGTGTTCTTCTCGATCCTGACCGGCTACGCGTTCGGGACGATGAAGTTCCGAGGCTCGTCGGTGCTGTTCTATTTCTTCCTAATAGGGCTGATCGTCCCTTACGAGGCCACGATCATTCCGCTCTACTATGAGTTTCGGGGGCTGAAGCTCATCGACACGTACTGGGCGATGATATTGC
>JBEKVL010000798.1:0-3292 GCA_049514055.1 Tepidisphaeraceae bacterium
CGGGAACAAGCTCAAGCGATTCACACTTGATCCGGCCGGAAGCCTGAAGGACGAAGAAACCATCGTCGAGCAGGGCTTGGAAGGCCCGCGGCGAATGGCGATCGGCGGCGACGGCAGCATCTACGTTTGCGACTGGGGAAAGTGCCATCAGATCAAGGTCTTCGATCCGCATGGGCGGCAACAACGAACAATCGGCAAGCCCGGAGGCCCACAACTGGGCATCTACGACGACCAGCGCATGAGCCATCCCGCCGGCTTGGCAGTTGATGGCCAGGGACGCCTGTGGGTGGCCGAGGCCGAGGGATTTCCCAAGCGTCTGAGTATCTGGAACGCCGACGGCTCGTTTGCCAGAGCGTTCTATGGACCCGCGAAATATGGCGGAGGCGGGGCTCTCGATCCGGCTGACGCCAGCCGCCTGTACTACGCGGAATATTCAACCGCGGGCGGGATTGAGTTTGCCGTGGATCTCAAACAGCAACGCTACTCGGTCAAGAGCATCTTCTGGCGCCCGGAGATGATGCCGGAGGTGGAGCATCTGCCCGGCCCGGCGCCAGAGCGATCGTTCCATGTCGGCGGGCATCAGTACATGGTCAACTCGTACAACGGCGATCTGCGCTGGAACCAGGATCGCGGCACCGGCATCTGGAGGATGGATGCCGATCATATCGCCCGCCCGGTGGCAGTGATCGGCAATGCGGCCGACATGCTCCACTCGCTGTGGGGCTGGCGGCTGAAGAACATGGACGCGATTGCCAAATTGTGGTCGGGACAGAAGCCGGAGAACGTGCTCCTGGTCTGGAGCGACACGAACCACGACGGCAGTGCCCAGCCGGAGGAAGTTCAATGGGTGGCCGAGGATCATTCAGCCTCGACACAGCCCCAAGTCGGGGGCATCGGGCTGGAACCGCTGGTCGCGGCCGACCTGTCAGTGACAACGGCTTTTGGGACTTTCATCCCCGCGCCGCGTATCGACGCGCGCGGTGTTCCGGTGTACGACCTGAAGCAAAGGAAGGTTCTTGGCAGCGCCGGCGAGACGCGATCCGCATTGATAGCCGGGGACTGGACCATGTCCCACCGCGACGCCGATCAGGCGTGGGTCGGCTGCGATCTCAAGGGTGGCAGGAAGTGGTACTACGCGCCGACACCCGAGGAGCAGATCGGCGGACCCGGCGCCATGGTGTCCCCCACGCGGGCGCTGGGGCCGCCGGTGACCCCGTCCGCCGGCGATTCCGGGCCAATGGTGGCGATCAACGGCGAGATGGGCGCCATCTTCCTGCTGACCATGGATGGCTTGTTCGTGCAAACACTCGGTGGAGACGCACGCCTCTTCCCGCCGCTATTCGAGCAGGAACCAAGGCGGGACTGGCTGATCGCCAACATCACATTCCAGCAGGAGCATTTCCATCCCACGATCAACCAGACATCCGATGGAAACATCTATCTGGTGGCCGGTTTTCAGCAGTGTTCGATCATCCGGCTGGACGGGTGGCAGGGGATGCGGCGGATGAATTTCGGGGAACTCGATGTCGCGGACCAGCAACGCGCCGGGCTGCCCGCAACATCGGCGCAGTCGTCACGCAAGCAGGGTCGGCCGAAGCAGGTCATCCGGATTGGTTCTCACACACTGGATGGCGACTTGAGCACCTGGCCGGCCCAGGCATGGATGCGCATCGACGAGCGCGCGGCAGCGGCCGTTTCGGTGGACACGCGGAACCTCTACGTTGCTTTCCGCACCGGCGACCCACAGGCGCTGGACAACTCCGGCCGGGAATATAAGTATCTGTTCAAGAACGGCGGCGCGTTCGATGTCATGCTCGGGGCGGGTTCCGGCGCCAAGCCCGACCGCCAGTCGCCGACTGCCGGCGATATGCGCCTGCTGGTCACGAAGATGCAAGGCAAACCAACTGCCGTGGTGTATCGAGCCGTCGTCCCCGGCGCGCCCGAGTCCGACCGGGTGCTCTACGAATCACCGGTCGGCAAGGTCGTTTTCGAGCAGGTCCGCCAGCTTGGCGCCGACGCGCTGCAACTGGTTCAGAAGGAAGGCGACTACGAATTGTCGGTGTCACTGGCGGAGTTGGGAATCAAACCGTCGCCGCGCATGGAAATACTCGCTGACATCGGCATTCTCCGCGGCAACCAGGGGCGGACCATGCAGCGGGCGTACTGGAGCAACCAGAACACGACGATCGTCAGCGATCTTCCCAGCGAAGCGCGGCTGCAACCCGGGCACTGGGGTGTCTGGAGATTCGAGTGAGGTGATTATGAGAAGTCGTCAAACATGGACCGCAATTCTCGGGCTGGGGATCTGCTGTCTGGGTCAAAGCCTGAGCGCTGATCCGGTCACGCTCAAGGATCGCGGATGGAGGATTGCCGCAGATGCAGAACGGAAAACGCTCACGGTCTGGCACGAACGAACTGACGGCCTGCTGGAAGAAGTGCAGCTCAACGTATCCGCAACAAAGGGGCTGATGCTGCCGCAGCGCTGGTCCGTGTCGGCTAGGCCGCATCAATTGGCCGTGGTCACGGAAGATCCGCCGATCCGCTGGGTCATCGAACCAGACACGGATGTTCTGAAGATATCCAGCACCTCCGTTGATGGAGTTCTCGTCGCCAGAGCGCCCGCATCGGAGGACCGGCTGGTGGCGCGGCTGCTGGAGAAGGACGGGATGCCGGTGGTTTGGACGGGAACGGGCGAGGTGGCCGGCAGCTATGGCGGGGCCTACACGCGTAACCCCTCGGCGCTGGCAACGCGGAATCCGGAGTGCATGTACTTCACGCTGGGGCCGGTTTCCGGCTCCATCTTCCACAGCCTGTTCGATCGCAAGACGGATACGGCGATCCGCTTCACGGATCGCACCCTGATGCAGCGCGATCCCGCCGAGCCGCAGTTCCTGAAGCTGACGGTGCCGGTGCCCGGCAGCGCGGTGATCCGGTTGATACCCGACTATTACACCAAGCATCTCGGATTGCCGTTTTACGCGCCGATGGACGATTCTTATTTCAGCACCGCGCCAATGGTCTGGGGCAGTTGGACCAGTTGCTATGGCGACGTCACTGAAGCCGACATTGTGCGCAACACCGACTGGATCGCCCGCCACCTCAAGCCGTGTGGCTTTCAGTACGTGCAACTGGATGACGGCTACGACACCGGGGGCGAGCGCGGGCACAACTGGATTGATCATTGGAACGAGAAGAAGTTCCCCCACGGTCCGAAGTGGCTGGCCGACTATATCAAGTCCAAGGGCCTGCATCCCGGCCTCTGGATCGTCCCCAACGCCTACTCCGGCGCGGT
>JBEKVL010000799.1:0-3280 GCA_049514055.1 Tepidisphaeraceae bacterium
TGGCGCCCATCGTATGCTTGAAAGTGATGCCGGCCCTGGCGGTGACGTCCTCGAAAGTGACGCGAATCGCGGGTGGATTCGCAGCACCAGCACCGGGAACCAGCATGAGGCAGAGCGTGAATAAAACGTGGCCCACACAGAAAACGTGCGCGCTCCCGTTTGTCGGTCGCAGCGTGTTCGACTTACTTTTGGGATTGGGTAAGGTCACCGGTTCTGGGTTGGCTGGGGCGGGTTTGGTAGGTGTGCAGGTACTCGCGGTGGGCGGGATCATCGGGATAATGCTCCGTCGCAGGATAGGGATAACCGCTCATCGCATGGAAAGGCAGCGGTTCGACGGTTTCGGAGAACTTGGTGTTCAGGTCGCCATCCTTGACCCAGCCGTTGGCGTAGAAGATGAAGCTGCGCTTCCAACCTTTCGGCAGAGCGGGCAACTTCGCAGCGTCGAAACGCATCGTGAGTTCGTCGCCGGGAGCGATGATGACATACATGTCGTCGGGGCTGGAGAGGAGCGGCGTCACGTCGCCGTAGCGGGTGAGCCGGCCGCGGGGCGGATTCCATGAACCGGTGGGGCTGCACACGTCGTAATCGAAACGTTCATAGCCCAGTTCGTCCCGGGTCATCTTTGAGAAGCCGCGGAAGTGAAGGTCAGCCGAGGTCACCGGCAACCTCGTCAGGCGACAGCGTGCCGCTTCGTCGCGCGTCGAAACAAAAATACGGTCAAAATAGACACACATCGTGGTCGAGAGACGGACGTGCCAGTCCTGGCACAGGAATTTACCGGTCAGATCCACGGGGACGACGATACCTTTGCTGGTCGGCAGGCCGACGGATTCCATGGCTGTATGCCAGTTGCCTTTTTCATCGCGGACTTCCAGCTTCAGCGGCGTGATCTCGCAGTTCGGGTTTTGGAAGATGCCCCACGACACGCTCGAATCGGCCCAGTAAATCCAGCCGTCCAGATAGAGCATGATCTGTTTAGCATCGGAAAGATCGCCGAGGTCGAGGGTGAGGCTGTGCGGGCGGGCCAGGCCGTCGTAGTCCGTCAGCGGAAAAGCAGGATAGCGGCCGTCGCGGTGGCGGATGAGGTCGAGCACGTCGTTGCCACGATCATCGATGGCTGAGAACGGGACGCGGTGTTCGGGCACGGCGAAGAACTTGTCTTCGGGGAACGGCGGGCCAGTGAACATTTCGTTGGGAATGATTTCCAGTTCGGGGGGATGGTCCACGACGCGGAGGTTGACCTGATCCACGAAAGCGAGTTCACGCAGGTCTTCAGTGAGGCGCAACTCATAGAACCCGTCGTTCGCGACGAGTTGGTCTGCTTCGATCTTCGTCAACTCGGCGCAGCCGAGTGGAAAGAATTTGTCCTTCGTCATGGGCACGCCGAGCGGGCCGATGCCAAGGATTTCGTTGACCAATTTGAATCCCTTGCCGCCGTCAGCCCACAGGAACGCGCAGGACGCCGAAACCTTGACGTATTCTTCAATCTCCAGTGTGCGGTCAATGGCGGGCTGGATGACGTTTTGGGCCATGCCGTTCGGCCAGGTGACCCGCACGACGGCGACGTTGGTGAGATTGCCGAGGCCGAAGTGGACGATGCCCTCGCGCACGGTTTGCTTCTGGTAGTGCCCACCGGCGGCGACTTCGACGGTGGCGCCATAGCCGCAGCGGTTCACTTTCTTGCCAATCAGGCGTACATCGAGCCAGTGCCGCTGGTTGCCGCCATCGTTACGCAACACGATCGGGCCGCGGTCGCGCGTTTGCACAACGATGTCTTCATCGCCGTCGCCGTCCAGGTCGGCGGTGGCGAAGTCGGCGATGACGCCGGTCACTTTGTCAAGGCCGGTGGCAGCCGTTACATCGCGGAACCGGCCTTTGCCCGCGCCGGCGAGCAGGTAAAGTCCAGCGCTCTCAGCGTCAGTGAACAAGAGGTCGGGCCAGCCGTCATTGTTGTAATCGAAAACGCGGATGCGGGCGACGCCGTTGGCGGATAACGGTGCGGGCAAGGGAATTGAACTGCCGGTGAAATGCGCGCGGCCATCGTTCGTGTAAAGCAACAAGTTGGTTCCCATCGCCACAACCAGGTCGGGATGGCCATCGCGATTGAAGTCGGCCTCAGCAGCGGCTCGCACGCCTTTCTGAAGAGGCGGATTGAATGAGCCGCCGACGGTGAACTTGCCCATGCGGGCGTTCAGGAAAAGCAAACTGGGCGCATCGTAGTTCGCCACGAACAGGTCGGTGCTGTTGTCACCGTCGAAATCGGCGAAGACGAGATCGCGCGTTTGGGACGCGGCCACGAGCAAACCGGCCTCGTCGGTCTGGTCGGTGAACGTGCCGTTGCCGTTGTTGCGGAACAGGGCGCTGATCTGACCGGGAAAATCGTCGGGCAAGACAAGAGAATCGCGCTGGGGCGGTTCAGATAACTCAACGTTGTTGGCCACGAAGATGTCCAGGTCGCCATCGTGATCGTAATCCACGAAGGCTGCGCGGCTGCCGAATTGCGGTTCGTTGACACGCGCCTTGGCGGACACATCCTCGAAGGTGCCATCGCCGCGGTTGTGGTAGAGCACATTGGGACCGTAATTGACCACGTAGAGGTCGGGGTGTTTGTCGTTGTCGTAGTCACCCCAAACGGCATGGGTGCCCAGGCCACGGTCCCCCACGCCGGCCTTGGCAGTGACATCCGTGAAGCGCCAGCCGCCGTCGTTGTGGTAGAGACGGTTGGCGGAGGCTTCTTCGTTGGTGCTGCAATTGACCACGTAAATGTCCGGCCTGCCATCACCGTCATAGTCGCCCACGGCCACCGAACTGCCGTTCCATACGACGTGGCGGCGGGCCATTTCCGGAGTGCAATCGGCGCGCTTGAGATGAGACGGTGGGCGGGGCGGCAGCGGGGGCGGTTTCACAGACGGCGTCAGACCCGCCTCTTTCGTCACGTCCACGAAACGGACTTGTGACTCAATGGCCGCCTCCAGGTCTGCTCCAGCGGGCGGCACTTCGATGATGTAGGAATATTTGCTGCGCTCCAGCGCCTCCGCTGTCTTCTCCGACTCATCAATGGCGTCCTTGAGGCGGTCGAAAATCTCTGCGTGCCGCGCGGCGTTTTCCACGTCGCCGACACGGCGGTAGAGGGTGATCAACTGGTAGTGGCAACTGGGGTTGTTCGGCTCGCGTTCAAGGGCGGCAGTGAGGGTGGCGATGGCGTTGGTGTATTGCTCGGTGGACTTGTAACACATGGCCAGGTTGTAGTAGGCGCCCACGCACTGCGGGTCGCCCGCTA